>JASLIH010000106.1 GCA_030152105.1 Actinomycetes bacterium | reverse complement strand
CACAACGGTCACGCCGACATCATCAGAGAGGCGATCGACGGCGTAACCGGCGACTAGACCTGGTGCAAGGTCAGAGCCATTCATTGAGGCTGTGCGTGGTGCCCGGTGCGCCAGCGCCCAGGGCGTGGTGGTGTGCACGATCCACGGCGATCTGCTGTGGTGACGTTGGCTGGCCACGACCCGCCAGCACTGGCGTGCTCGACCGGGACCGGCGGACCGAGGATTGGGGCACCGACGCCGGCGCGGCCACAACCGGCGACCAGGCCAGCTGCCCGCTTCGCGCCGTCCACCAGGAATTCCGGGCATCTGCCGGTTCGTCCGTAGCGGGACATGTCAGCCGGGCCCCGGATCGTCGAGCGTGAAGGAGAAGCCGCTGGAGGTGCGGGTGTCCAGGCGGGTCGACGACCGGATCCTGCCGTCGGCCCGGAGCCGCTCCGCCGCGGCACGCGAGATCCCCAGGCCGTCGGCGACGAGCCTGAGCGGTCGCACGGGGATGGCGGCGACCAGTTCCATACGGACGGTGACGGGCCGGCCGGGGCA
Source organism: Actinomycetes bacterium (assembly GCA_030152105.1). The sequence continues at coordinate 12,165 of JASLIH010000106.1, read as the reverse complement.
ACCAGGGATCGGGTCGGCGTCGAGGACCCACGCGCCTTCCCAGTCCACGGTGAGCCGGTTTCGTTGATGGAGCGGCGCGGCGAGGAGAACCTCGGCGACGAGCCCTGGGTCGTTGTCGTGGTAGCGGCGGAGCAGCGCTGGGTCGATCGAGCGCACTGGCGACCGTTCGACGACGGTCACCTTTCGTACCTTGCCGCAGCCATGGCAGCGAAGCAGCAGCCAGACGTCAATGGTCTTGCCGTTGGCGTTGACCCGGAACTTGCCGGTCGGGTCGAACGTGGACGCCGCCGCGCACGCGGCGCAACGGCCGCGGAGACGTGGCAGCCTGGTTTGGCGCAGTCGCCACGTCACCGCCGGAAGCGGGATGGCCATGGGGGCGGAGCTTTCTGACGCCCTGAGGCGCCACCGGCGCCAGGCGTGCGAGAACGCGGCAGCCTGGTCGCGACTGGTGGATGACGTCAGAACGCAGGGCGCCGTTCACCGGCCATCACGAATTCCGATAGCCGGTCGCGGATCGCCGACCGAGGCCGAGGCGCCCAGGGGGGGCCAAAGCGACCGGGAGCATCTCCGGGTCGTGCCGGTCCTCGACGCTCCTGCGTCAGCTCCGCGCGGGAGGCAAGCGCAGCTTCCTTCCGAAGGTCCGAGCCAGGCTGTCGCCCGGCGTGGTCGTGCACAGCGTCCCAGCCCCGGACGCCACCGTCGAGCCAATTTGGCTGCATGCTCCATCCAGCGCCAGGCCTGACACTGAGGATCGGCCGTTGTCAGGCCTTCGTCGATCGCGGTGAGCCGCCAGGCCTGGCACCTCGTTGAGGGTGTCGGTGATGCTCCTCAGGCGGGGATTCGATGGAGCCATCGGCCGAGGCTGATCAGTGCGGCGGCTCGGTAGACGGCACGGACCCGGGACAGCAGGCCACGCCAGCGTCGCAGCGACCAGGCGCCGGCCAGATGTCCGATCGGATGCCGCGTACCGTGGAAGCTTCTCCCGTAGGGGAGGTACGGACATGAGCGATGCGGCAGCCCGACCGCCGAACGTCCCGCCGCGGTGGTACGTGGACACGGCCTGGCGCGCTCATCGAGCCCTGTACCGACTCAGTGGCCGGCGCTTCCTGTGGACCACGTCGAACCGGCGCGGCTAGGGGTGCGCCCCTCGGGCTGTTACCGGCGGGCGACCGCGAGCTGCTTGCGGTACTCGCGATAGGTCAACCAGGCGATGACCGCGTCGAAGATCGTCAAGGCGGTCAGCCCGACGGAGGGTTGGAAGCTCAGCCGGTAGAGCTGGTAGGCGATGAAGACCCCCAGAAAGCCGATCGTCCAGGGATAGGCCCACAGCTGGTTCTTGAGCAGCGCCGTGACCAAGATCACCTTCACCAGGCCGTGGGCGAGCAGGTAGACCGCCCCGAACAGCACCGCGGGGCCGGTCAGCCCGTGGGCGGTCCGCAGCAGGTGGGTGGCGAGGAGGTCGTGGGGGTCTTCGGACAGCTCGTGCTGGGTGAGGCTGGTCACCAGGCGGTCGATGGTGGCGGGCGAGACCACCAGGAGCAGGAGGCCGCCGATGACCTCGAGCAGCCCGTCCAGGCCTTTGAGGATGATGCCGACCTCGAAGGTCTGGTCAAGGAGGTCTCGCGGCCGGAACCAGGACATGGGGTTGGTGGAGCGCCCGAGCCGGCTACCACTCAGGCGGGCCGTCGGTGCTGGGCTCCTGGGTCGCAGGGGGGTTGCTGAGTCGGCTCTCCTCATGGAGGGCGTGGCGGAATGCCTGGATGCCTTCGCCGAGGCTGTGGGCCAGCTGCGGCAGCCGGTCGGCGCCGAACAGCAGCCCGACCGCCACCACGATGATCAGCAGCTCCCAGGGCCCGATGGTGTCCATGCTCGGCCTCCTTGACCGGCACGCGGCGACGGTGACTGTGGCCGGCATCCACCATAGTCCCAAGCCGTCGCCTCCCGGTCGGGAGCGACTGCCAGGAGCGGCCACCTACTGCGAATGGGCGGCCCCACGCCGTAGCCGACAGCGGACTCCAGGCGCACGGCTGGGCTATGGACGCAGCCGCTCGACCTCACTGGCAAGCCGGCCGGCTCGGCCCGCACCGCCCGGTGTTGGGCCTTACCTCTGCGACCCGCTCGGACAGCGCGGCCACCTCGGCATCTCCTTGAGTCCGCTGGTCACTGCAGGAGTTCGTCGGCGAGTTCGCGCAGGGCGTGGCGCGCCTCGGCCAGCGCGGCGCGGCCGTCGTCGGTGATGGTGTAGCGGCGGATGCGCCGTCCGGCTTCCAGGTCGTGGTGGCCGGCGAGCAGCCCGGCGGCCTCCAGCCGGTGCAACGTGGGATACAGGGTCCCGGGGCTGATCCGGTAGCCGTGGCGGGCCAGCTCGGCCGCCATCCAGGCCCCGTGGATGGGGTGCTCGGCGGCGTGGTGGAGCACGTGCAGCTGCACGGCCCCATGCAGGAACGACCTCATCCGCCTACCCTATCGAATGTCGATATCGGATTCCGTAATCAGCGCCACGGGAGGTGTGCATGTCCACCACCAGCACGGTCGGCGTCCGCTACATGATCGACGACGTCGCCGACGCCATCGCCTTCTACACCACCCACCTGGGCTTCACCCTCGAGCAGGACGCCACACCGGCGTTCGCCGCCGTCAGCCGCGACGGCGTGCGGCTGCTGCTCAGCGGCCCAACCAGCTCGGGCCGCCGGCCCATGCCTGACGGCACCCGGCCGGTTCCTGGTGGCTGGAACCGCCTGCATCTGCAGGTGAACGACCTGGCCGGCGAGGTCGAGCGGCTACGCGCCGCCGGCTGCAGCTTCCGCAACGACATCATCACCGGGCCGGGCGGCTCCCAGATCCTGCTGGAGGACCCCTCCGGCAACGTGGTCGAGCTGTTCCAGCCCGCCCGGTGAGGCCCCCGCCGCTGTCCTGGGGCAGCGGGCCGGGCACCGCCCACGCCAAGCGGCCGCTCCCAGCCCTGGCGGTCGCTGACCGTGCCCCGGGCTCCGACCCAGCCCAGGCGACCCTACCGCGGCCAGCTCGCCCGCTCGGCGAGCTGCTGGTGGTGATGGTCAAGCTCGGCTTCGGCGGCCCGGCCGTGCACGTGCGCATGCTGCGGGACGGTACGGTCCGGCGGCGGCACTGGCTGCAGGATGCCGAGTTCCTGGACGTATACGGCGCGGTCAGCGTGCTACCTGGCCCCAGCTCCACCCCAGCTGGCCAACCTGCTCAGTAGCGACGGGCGGGCTGGCCCGGCTGCTGCTCGGTGGGATGTGCTTCGTGCTGCCCGCCATGGCGATCGTGCTCGCCATGGCCTGGGCCTATGTCCGCTATGGGTCCACCCCCACCGGCGGTGGGGTGCTGTCCGGAGTGGGACCCGTAGTGATCGCCCTGGTCGCAGTGGCGGTATGGGAGCTCGCGCGCGGCGCCCTGGGCGCGGCACCGCGTGCAAGGCTGGCGACCACAGCTCGCTCATGAAGCGGGTCGTCAAGCGGCTGAACGCCTGCTCGAGCCTGCTGAACGAGGCCGGCCAGTACGCCTACAACGGCCGGGTCGGCGGGTGCCTGATCACGGCAACGAGGACGGCACCAAGCACTGAGCCATGAACGTATCGAAGCAAGTGACCACGCTGCCAGCATGCGGCGTTAGCGAAACATCGATCCTCGTCGCCGCAGATCGAGCCCTTGGTCCCGGACCACACCTGAAGCCTTGGGGCTGCAGCCTGTCCTCCGCCTGGCTAGGGTGCGAGCAGGATGTGCTGCCATGCTGTAGCACAACCCAAGTCTCACGGCTTGCCGCTGCGATTCTGGTCGGGCAACTCAAGGGCAATGCGCTCCCCCAAGGCGTGGAGATAGCGCATCAACTCTGCCAGGGCACGGGCGGCGCGCACGGCCGAGGGGTCGGTACTGGCGGCATCGACCAAGCCAAGTATCTCAAGTTGCTCGGTGTCGTTCAGTCGCTGAGGGTCGCCCATCAGCGCCTCCCCTCACCTAGTTGGGCGGCATGATCGACCAGACCACCGGTCAGCGCAACCAGCTCGGCGATCGGCTGGTGCCCCTAACAGGGGCAGCTAACTGGACATCGGAGTTCCGCGGTTCCCCCTGCAGCACGGGAACGCGAACGCCGCCGCGACGGAGCGGAGGCGCCGGATTAGTCCAGGAGGGCGACCCCCGGTTCCGAACAGCCCGAGCGTCGACCTCTCGGCCTGTCACACCGCCCCGTTCCGTCGAGTGGATCGACCTTGGAGGCGCGAGCTTCGCGGCATCGTGACGCAGGTTGGACATGGGGAGCAGGTAGGAGGAAGCTCCCACGATCGCTACCACGACATCCACATCAGCCCCTCCGGCGTGTGGCGCATCCTCAAACGGCTGGGCCTGAACCGGCTGCCCGTCTCCCAGCGCTACAAGCGCCACGACCGCCGGTGGAAGCGCTATGAGCAGGCCGCTGCCCGGCCACCGGGTCCAGATCGACGTGAAGTTCATCGGGCCGCTGGCTGGCTCACGGCGCAAGCACTACCAGTTCACCGCCATCGACGACTGCCCCCGCCTGCGCGTGCTGCGCGCACCTATGACCGGTGCAACCAGCAGACCGCCATCCAGTTCCTCGACTACCTGCTGGAGCCGCTCCCGTTCCGGGTCGAGGTCATCCAGACCGACAACGGCGTCGAGTTCGGCGCAAGCTTCCACTGGCACGTCCTGGACAAGGCATCGGCCACGTCTACATCAAGCCCCGCACCCCCGGCGCAACGGCAAGGTCGAGCGCTCGCATCGCATCGATGCCGAGGAGTTCTACCGCCTCCTGGACGGGCTCGCGATCGACGACACCAAGCTCTCCAACGACAAGCTCCGCGAGTGGGAGGACTTCTCCAACTACCACCGACCCCACGGCAGCCTCGACGGCCAGACCCCCTATGAACGACTCAAGCAACGAACCCAGACCCGTGGTCCTCCCGCGTTCGGAGCCCCGACCCGCCTCTGGCCTGCCCTAGAAGGAGGCCAGGATTTGAGCTGGCGCCTTCCAAGGTCAGCCGGCCGGGACCCGCTCGGGTGCTGGTGGCACGGCTCTCGCTGGTCGGTTCGGCGGTACCGGCCACCTACGCGGAGTCGTTGGCGGCCCGGTCACGTGCGTCAGCGGCCTGTTCGCGTTGGTCGGCGGCGTCGTCGCGCTCGTCGGCGGCCCGCTCTCGGGCATCGGCGGTGTCCTGCGCCCGATCCAGGGCCGCGGTCCGTCGGGAAAACCCGGTCTGGGCTGCCCGCAGCGCCTGCTCGGCCGCCTGAGCGCGGGCCTCGGCGGCCCGGACCCGGGCGTCGTGGGCGGCCACGGCAGCGATCCGCTCACGTTGGGCGTCCTGGACGACCTCTTGGGCCAGGTCGGCCAGCTTACGTCGGGACGACCGAGCCCGCGCCCGCAACTGCTGGAACGCCGTATCAGGGCTGATCCCCTGGGTGCCGGCAAGCACGCCCTTGGCCTGCTCGATCCAGACCCGGCCGACCAGCGCGTGCCGCAGCTGGGCCACCTCGACCTCGCGGTTGGCGAGCTCCACTGCGGTGCGGACCAAGTCGGCGGTCACGGCCGCCAACGCCCCCAGCGCGTCGATCTCCTGGGCTGACCAGGCCCGCGGGCTGGTGGAATAGGCATTCAGGGTCCCAACCGGCTGGCCGGCTAGCCGCACCGGCACACTTACCATCCCGCGCACCTGCAGCTGGCCGACCACGGCCGTGATCCGGTCCCACCGCGGTGCCCGGCCCAGGTCCTCCACGGCCACGACCCGGTCCTCGGCGAAGGCGGCCAGGCACGGCCCCTCACCCAAGTCCTGCTGGATCTGCTCCAGCAACTCCATCGCCCGGTCGGTCGTGGCCACCCACCTAGGTGGGCCGTCCTCGTGGGCCAGGGTGAGCCCGACGCCGTCGACCCCAACCGCCGTGCGGGTGGCATCGACCACCCGCTGCAACCCGCCCAGCAGGTCACCAGCCTCGGCCAACATGGCCCGCAGCTCACCCACGGTCCGCGCGACCAGTTGGCTGTCCACCGCCATCCAAGATCCTTCGGTTATCTGCCCTGCCACAGCGTCTGCTGTCGGCCGTAGATGGTCACACCCCGAGACCCGGCCGGCAACCGGAACCCGACGGTCACTGGGCCACTTACACCCGTGCGGCACGACTAAACATGGCGGCCGGCAAGTCCACGCCGGCAGCCACAGATTCCCGCCCGCCACCAAGGGTATCAGCGGGTGGCCGTTCCGGGCCCAACTGCCTGTTCGGACGGTCGTAGCGCCTGGGGGCGTTCTCGGCCCAGACCCCGCCGGCGCGCCCCTTCAGCTACCAGGCGCCCACCTTCCCCCCAGCGCCGATGTCTCGCGCCCGGACCGCACCAGCGGAATCGCCACAGTCTGCGTTCAGTCACTGCCGTACATGTCCTAGCGGCGTGGGATGTCTCCCCAGCCTGACCAGCCATCCGCTCGCCGGGCCAAGGCGGTGCCGATAGCGTGCGATGCCGCCCCGTCAAGCTTCGGTGCCACGCGGTGACTGAGCTGTGGCGGCGTGCCGTCAGCCAGCCGCCCGGTCTTGCCACAGCTGCCGAGGTTAGGCTCGACGCGCGCACGTACCGGCACAGTCGGCCCAGCGCCATCGCCTGCTGCTCCCAAGATCCGCCGGGCCAGTGGGTCACCCCGCTCGGCTTAGTCGCGGACCAGCTTGGCCGCCTCAGCGACGGGCTGCACCCGGCCGAGCTCGTGGTTCTTGAACGGGTCAGCCAGTAGGGCAGCAGGTTCTTTTCGATCCCAGTTAGGGAGACGACGCTCAAGGCATCGCCGACGAAATCGCAGTTGCTGGTCGGCAGCGGCTGCCCCTCGTCCAGCAGGCCGTGCAGGGGGATGTGGACATGGCCCCAGATCCGCGGGCCATGCCGACGGCACCCCGGACCACCCGGCCTGCCTCGATCACGCCCCAGCCCAGACCGATTCCGACGACCGCCGAGATCGAGGAGTAGCTCCCGGCGTCAGGGCCGAAGTGGACGTGGTGGGCATAGAGCGCGGCGGCGTTGGCGTCGTTGTTGTAGACCACGGGGAGGTCCAGGCGGGCTTCCAGGGCGCCGCGGACGTCGAACCCGGGCCCGGCCGGCTGGGCGAAGTTGGTGGCGCCCTTGGAGGAGATGATGCCGTCCGCGCTTGGCGGCCAGGGGTGTCCAGGCCGACGGCACGCACCGACGTTCTGGCCGTCCCGGTCTGCTCCACAATGTGGTCCAGTGCCTGCACGAGCGCCTCGACCGCGACGTCGGATCCTTCAGGAACCGAGCTTGGGGGTTCGACCAGCCGATCGACCAGGAACCACCCGGAGCCGTCAAGGACGGCCGCGTTCTTGCCGGTGGCCCCGTTGTCAAGACCAACCACGACCCTCGAAGCAGGACGTCCCATCGTCGCTTTCCGGCCAAAGGATCGGCTGGCGGCCCTACTCGGCCCTGGGGCGGTCGCTGTCGGCGTCGTGGAGATCCTCGGCCTTCAGGGGCCGGAGCCGGACCCAGGCGAGAAAGACCGCCCCGCCGGCCAGGATGACCACGCCGGCCCAGAGGTTGATGTTGATGCCGGCGGCCTTGGCCTTGGCATCGTCGGAGGTGAACAGGCCCATCACGGTCAGGACCACGCCGTACAGGCTGAGCAGGCCGCCGATCACCATGCGGAGGTCGAACAGGCTGGCCATGCCAGTGGCCCGGTCGCTGTCCTCGGCCTTGTCGGTTTCGCTGCTCTGCTCATGCGCCTTGCCTTCGGGGTCGGCCATGGTTGGTGCCTCCTAGAACAGGAAGATCAGGTACAGCAGGGCGGTCAGGACCAACGCGATCGCGCCCAGCACGACCGGGCGGCGCCACCAGACCCCTTCGGCGGGGTCGTCCTCGGCGGTGGTGTCCTCGGTCTCGGTCAGGCCCCAGACCAGGCCGCGGAGCTCATGGTCGGGTTTGGGTTGGGTGGCCAGGCTGACCCCGACCGTGACGACCACGTCGACCACAAACGCGGCGCCGGCGCCCCAGAAGTCGGCCGCCAGCGGCGAGCCCAGATCCAGCGGGCCGCGGGAGTGGAGGAAGTGGACGGCGACGGCGGCCAAGGTGCCCGAGGCCAGGCCCCAGAAGCCGCCCCAGGGGGTGGCCCGCTTCCAGAACATGGCGAGGAGGAAGGTGGCGAACAACGGGGCGTTGAAGAACGAGAACAGCGCCTGGATGTAGTCCATGATGCTGTTGAACCCGGCCGCGATGAAGGCCGTGCCGATCGCCACCACGATCCCCAGGACGGTGGCGATACGGCCAAAGCGAACGTAGTACTGGTCGGGCTCGTCCTTGCGGACATAGGCCTGCCACAGGTCGTAGCTGACCACGGTGTTGAACGCGGTCACATTCGCGGCCACCCCGGCCATGAACGCGGCCAGCAGCCCGGTGATGGCAATCCCGAGCATCCCGTTGGGCAGGTAGGTCGAGATCAGGATCGGGACGGCGTTGTTGTACTGCAGGTCGCCGGTCTTGGCCCCAAGGCCCTTGACGGTGACGGCAGCGATCAGCCCGGGCACCACGACCAGGAACGGGATGAACAGCTTGGGGAAGGCCGCGATCAGCGGGGTCCGGCGGGCCGCGGACAGGTTCTTGGCCGCCAGGGCCCGCTGAACCTCGGCGAAGTTGGTCGTCCAGTAGCCGAAGGAGAGCACAAACCCCAGGCCGAACACGATCGCGACCCAGTCGGCCCCGATCGGGTTGGTGACGTTGCCGACCCCGGTCCCCTCCCAGGGATGCAGCGCCAGCGGGCCCAGGGCCTTGGCTCCGGTCACCTTGTCCTGCAGCCCGCTCCAGCCGCCGACCGCCTTGAGCCCGACGATGGTCAGCGGCACCAGCCCGGCCAGGATGACAAAGAACTGCAGCACCTCGTTGTAGATCGCCGAGGACAGGCCGCCCAGGGTGATGTAGACCAACACGATCGCCGCCGCCAGCACGATCGAGATCGGGATCGGCCAGCCCAGCAGCAGCCGGATAACCAGGGCCATGGCGAACAGGTTGACCCCGGCGATCAGGACGGTGGCGACCGCGAAGCTGAGCGAGTTGAGCACGTGGGTGGGGTCGTTGAAGCGTAACCGCAGGTACTCCGGGACGCTTCGGACCTTGGCGTTGTAGTAGAACGGCATCATCACGATGCCCAGGAACACCATCGCCGGGACGGCCCCGATCCAGTAGAAGTGCACCGTGGCGACTCCGTACTTGGCGCCGTTGGCGGCCAGCCCCAGGATCTCAAGGGCGCCGAGGTTCGCGGCGATGAACGCCAGCCCGGTGATCCAGGCCGGCAGCGACCGCCCAGACAGAAAGAAGTCCAGCCCGCTGTGGACCTGGCGCCTGGCCGCAAAACCGATCCCCAGCACCACCACGAAATAGACCCCAAGGATCGCGTAGTCCACCGCGCCCGCGTGCACCCGGAACATGCTGCACCTCCCGGATCGGCTCACCACAAGGCCAGTTCCCCTCCGCCTGATTGCGATATCGGGAACCGTTCCTACCGTGGTGACTCGTTGCGGGGCTCGTCATGACGTAAACCCGGAAGGGGAACCACCCCAGTCTGCATGCGTCTGGACCGAGCCGCTCGGCTGGCGACGCGAGCCCTACTCAGCAGAGAGGGAAAGACCGAAGCGGCGCAGAAACGAGCAGGCCAGCGCGGTATCCCTCACACGCCCTCGGCGTCTACCGTCCAGTCCGGCCCTGTGTCGGCGGCTTCCCTGGTTCTGGATGGTCACCGCCGCTGGTCGGAGGCGGTCCGCCCCGTCCACGGCCGGGCTTGTTGCTGTGCTGGGAGGTGTCGTGCTGCCCTTCCCATGCCCGTGGTTGCTGGGCTTGCTTGCTTTCCTTGCCCAATTGCCCTGGGGCTTCCTGTTGGTGGCGAACGTCATCTCGGGCCGACCTGCGAGTCACTCCCTGATGTGGAGTGGCCTCGCGCTGAGGCAGGTTTCGCCGGGTTGGTGCCGGGTAGTCCGGCCTCCACCAACTTCATCCCCCATCCGTCGATTGTTCAGATTGATGTAACGAACGCTTCATCCAGCACGGTTTAGGCAGAACGCACCCTGACGCGAGGGTGCTACCGGTCTGAAGGGAAGGGAAGAAACTCTTGGCGGCATCTGACCGTGATCGTCCTTCTACCCGCCTCCTCCCTGGTGAAGTCGCCGGACTGCATGGTGGCGGCCGCCAGCGACTCAGCTCCAAACGGACACCCCTGCGGGCCCTGCTCCTCAGCAGGTTCGCCCTCGTCGGCGTGAGTGGGCTGGTTGTCAATCAGGCGCTGCTCTGGTCGGCAGTCAGCATCGGGCACATCAACTATGTGGCTGGTGCCGTCGCGGCGACCCAGGGTTCCACCACCTGGAACTTCCTGCTGCTCGACCGGTGGGTCTTCCCCGAGCGAAAGCACCGGCCGGGACCGATGCGCTACCTAACCTTCAGCGGCGTCAACAACCTCGCCCTGTTGCTGCGGATCCCGATGCTGGCGGCACTTGTGTCAGTGCTGCACGTGCACTACCTGGTGTCCAACCTCATCACGCTAATCGTGCTCTTCGCCTCCCGGTTCCTCGTCAGTGACCGGCTCATCTGGCCGGCCCCGACGCCCGCCGCCACCACGGCGACGGCACCGGCCGCCGCGCCCGCCGTCGGTCCGAGGCGCGAACGTGCGCCCCGAGGGCAGGACAGCCTGGTTCACCGCTACGACGTCGCCGGAGTCGTCACCATCGCATCCGAGGTGCTGCTGCGTGAGCTCGGCTCGTTCGCGACGGCATCGCTGGCGCAGCCGGCTGACATCACCATCCGGGTCGGGCCCATCGGCGGCGGGCCGCGCTGGCGGCCCCGGGTGACTCATGGCCCGAGGTTCGTCGCCTACGACGAGCACTTGGGACCAACCGCGGGAAACTTCCGGCTCGACTTCAACGAGCAGATCGAAGTGATCGTCGCGCCCCTGTTGGCTCGCTCACCGCACGTCGTCTACACCAACGTCGTAGAGGCGTTGCTCCGGTTCGTGCTGGTCTCTCGCGACCACATCCTGCTCCATTCCGCGACCATCCAGCTCGGCAACCGCGGGGTCATGCTCACCGCCAAGACCGACACCGGCAAGACCGGCACGGTCCTGCGGCTCCTCCGAGACCACGAGGGCGCCTTCCTCTCGGATGACATGACCATCGTCGCGCCTGGTGGCCTGGCCTTGAGCTACCCGAAGCCACTCACCATCAGCTCCCACACGCTGGCTGCGGTCAACTTCGGCGCCTTGTCACCCGCTGAGCGGGTCAAGCTGTCGCTGCAGAGCCGGGTGCACTCCAGGAAGGGCCGTTCCATCGGCAGCCGGCTGGGCGAGATGAACCTGCCCATCATGGCGCTGAACGCCATCGCTCAGGCGATTGTCCCGCCGCCCAAGTACATGATCAACCGGCTGGTGCCGTGCCAGTTCGCGCGCGCCACCACCGTGCACGACCTGTTCGTGATCGAGCGCGGCCCAGCCGAGCTTGAAGAACTGACCCTCAAGTGCGCGGCCGAGATCATGCTCGAGAACACCGACGACGCCTACGGCTTTCCACCGTTCCGGTATTTCGCCCCCGCCATCAAGGTCGACGGCCGGAACTACCGGGCGCTCCGCGAGCGCGAGGCGGAGTTGCTGACACAGTTCCTGCGAACTGTCCGCACGCGCCGGCTGGCTCGAGACGACTTCTCCTGGCCCGACGCCATCGCCAGGTTGACGGCGGGCGATGAGGGGCTGGCGCCCCGGTGGTCGTACTGATCACCCGCCCCCGGGTGGTGGCCGTCGCGGAACCCCAGGCCGAGCAGGACTCGACCACGACGCGGCTCCCGCTCCGGGTGGTGGTCCCGTCGGGTGTGGCGATCGGCGGGGTGGCGGCGTTCTTGCGCCTGTGGCAGCTGAACGCGCTCGGCTTTAACAGCGACGAGGCGGTGTATGCGGGTCAGGCGGCCGCCATCGCCGGTGACCCGGCCCTCAAGGGCATCTTCCCGGTCTTCCGTGCCCACCCGCTGCTCTTCCAGTTCGTCCTAGCGGTGCTGTTCCGCGGGGGCAGCCGCGACCTGGTCGCGCGGCTGCTGGCTGTGGCGTTCGGCCTGGCCACCGTCTTTCTCGTCTACCGGCTGGGATCGCTGCTGTACGGCCAGGCGGTCGGCCTGCTGGCGGCGGCGCTG
>JASLIH010000040.1 GCA_030152105.1 Actinomycetes bacterium | reverse complement strand
TAGAACCCGGTCATGGCCCCGAACGAGGCCACGAACACCAGCACCAGGGCGCGACTGAGGATCGGCGTGATGGCTACGACGCCGCCGCGCGCTCGTCGGCGACCCAGGCGCCGAGCAGGCCACGGTAGTGGGCGACGAACTGCTCGTGCTCCTGTGGGGGGAAGGCGCGCTGGATGCAGGCGACCAGGTGGGCGTCGAACTCGGGGCTCTCGATGTACTCGCGCATGCAGTCCTCGGCGTGGGCGAGATGCTGATCGCAGAACGCTCTGAAGCGGTCGGACTCGTAGTAGTCGTCGACCAGGGCCCGGTAGGCGGCCAGCTTGTCCTCCCAGGGCCGGCCCGGGTCGTCGGCGACGGCGTACCAGCGGGCCATCTCGGTGTCCAGGCGCATCGCCCGTCCCGTCACCGCGCAGTACAGCGACCACTTGGCCAGGGCCGTGATGGCCCACGGGAAGTAGTAGTGCAGCGAGATCAGGGCCATGTCGGGGGTGGCGTTGGCGAAGTCGATCGGGTAGCAGTGGCCGTCGCGGACGATCACCTCGAAGCTGTTGAACTCCCAGCGGAAGAACGCGCCGACGGTGAGGCCGAAGGTGACGATCTCGTGGCCCAGCTCCGGGGTCAGGAACCCGTGGTCGACCTGGTAGCGCAGGTGCAGGGGCCTGGTCGGGTCGTAGTGCATCACCATCGTCTGGGGGCCGATGGCCAGGCCGCGGGTGAAGATGTCGTAGCCCTCGACCCCGGCCTGGACATGCATCAGCTCCCGGCCCGAGCCGTCATAGGCCGCTTCCAGCTGGGCCGGGTCGGCGATCCGGTAGACGTTGACCCAGCCGCCGCCATGGAACGGCTTCATGTACATCGGGTAGCCGATCTGCTCCCCCACCGCCTGGAGGTCGAAGGCCCGGTTGTAGCGCGAGGCCGTCGGGGCGAAGCGCTCGTTCTCAGGCGGGACCTTGTGGGGCAGCAGCCAGGTCGCGGGCACGTCGAACCCGAGCCGGATGGCGGCGCAGTAGCCGGCGTGCTTCTCCATCGCCTGGAAGGTGAACGGGTTGTTGAGCAGGTACGCCCGGTCCATCAGGGCGATCTTCTTGAGCCACTCCCGAGGGTGGTCGTACCAGTAGGCCAGGCGGTCGATGACCAGGGCGTGGCGGACGGGCTGGCGCAGGTCGAAGGGCTCGATGGTGACCCGCTCGGTGGCCACCTCGTGGGTCTCGCCGTCGAGCTCGATGCGCGGGGCGAGGCGGCCCAGGTACTGCTCGAACGCGGTCGGCCAGTCGTCCTCAGTCCCGAGCAGCAGGCCGATCAGGTGGGTCCTGGTCATGGCGCCCCTTCCTCAGACGAACCGCGGCAGGTGGTGGGCGAGCTGGGCCCGCCAGGACGGCCAGTCGTGGGGCACGTCGTGGCCCCACAGGTCGGTCTCGTGGCGGATGCCCTTCTCGCCGAGCAGGCGGTCGAAGGCCTTGGTCGACTCGAGCGCCCCGGTTGTGTCCTCCCACTGGCCCTGGCCGCAGACTAGCAGCAGCGACAGCCGGCCCCGCAGCCACTCGAGGTGGTCGCCTCCGAGGTTGGCCACGTAGTCCATCGGGCTGTTGAAGTAGACGGCGTCGCCGCGCTCGCCCCAGCCGAGCTGGCCGGCGTCGTAGACACCGCTCTGGCAGATGGCCAGCGGGAACAGGTCGGCCCGGCGGAAGGCGAAGTTGGCCGCGTGGAAGGCGCCGAAGCTGGCCCCGGTGACCATGACGTCGATCGGGCCGCCGCAGTCGTCGTGGATGAAGGGGACGACCTGGTTGAGGATCCAGTCCTCGAACCGGCCGTGCTGGACGGCCCGGGCCTCCAGGGGCAGGTTGGGGTCGCACCAGCTGGCCGCGTCGTAGCTGTCGACCGAGTAGACCTTGACCCGGCCGGCCTCGATCAGGCCGGCGACGGCGTCGATCATGCCCCGGTCCTCGTAGTCGGAGCAGCGGCCCTGCTCGGACTGGAACACGAGCAGGGGACGGCCGTGGTGGCCGTAGGCGAGCAGCCCGCCCTCGGCCCCGATCGCGGGCGACCACAACCCGACGTAGTCCCGTCTCACGCCCACAGCTCCTGGAGCAGTCCGGCCAGCCAGGGATCAAAGGTATCGCGCCAGGCCACCCAGTTGTGCGCGTCCGGGTGCTCGACCAGGGCGGCCCGCCAGCCGCGGGCGGCAAGGGCGTCGCGCACGACCCGGTTGCCGGGGAGGTTCTCCTCGACCGTGCCGCAGGTCAGGATGGCCACGGACGGCTCCGCCGACCCGCCGCCCCCGGCGACCAGGTCGTCGACGAAGCGGGTGATCCGCCGGAACCGCGGCAAGCCGCGCTCGTGGTCGTCGGTGACCGGCCGGAAGAAGCTGCCCGACTGCAGGAACAGGCCGCCGAAGCTGGCCGGGGCGGTGCGGGCGGCGGCCAGCACGGCCAGGCCGCCGAGGCTGGCCCCCATCCCGACCAGGTACCGGCGCCCGGGTGGGGTCGGGGCCAGCGCCCCCAGCGCCGGCAGGACCTCGCTGACCAGCGCCCGCGACCACGCCGGGGAGGCCGAGTAGTGCTCGTTGCGGTCGACGGGGGCGAGCAGGGCGGCCCGCATCGGCGGCAGGCGGCCGTCGGCGGTGGCGACGGTCAGGAAGTCGAGCAGGGCGGCGTAGCGGGCGTACTCGGGGCCGTCGTGGACGACCAGCATGGGGAGCGGGTCGCCGGGCCGGCCGCGGCGGCCGCCGGGACTGCGCCACACCTCGACCGGGACCCGGGCCCCGAGGACCCGGCTGGGCACGGCCAGGCCGGTGGTGGCCGGGGTGGGCGGCCGGCCGGCGGCGGCCAGCCAGGCCGGCGGTTGGTAGCCGGGGAACTCGATCACCGACTTCTCCCCGAAGGGGCCGTCGGCCCGCAGCGGGTTGGCCGGGTCGGGCAGCAGCACCAGCCCGGCCCCCGGGTAGCGCAACGCGAGCTGGTACTCCATCCGGTCCACAGCCGGCCGGGGGAACTCCAGCACCCACGTTGCCGCCGCGTCGTCCCTGGTGAAGGCCGGCCCGACCCGGGGCCGCCGCACCTCCTGGTAGAGCCGCACCTCTTCGAGCGCGGCGTCCGGGTCGGGCACCCGGAACCTCACCCGGGCGGCCCCGACCACCGGCCCGGCGCCGGCCGTCGCAGGCTGGGTCATGCCCGGAGCATATCGCCGGGCTCCCATCGGGCCACCGAGTCGGGGGAAGGTTGGGCCCGTGGCAGAGCCGGTCCTGCTGATCTCCACCGATCCCTTCCTCGGGGCGAACCTCGAGGCAGCCACGCACGGCCGCGTCCAGGTCGCCTGGATCCGCCACCACCACCCCGGCCCCCTGGTCATCCTCCAAACCCGGCGAAGGCCACCCTGCCCTCCCTCCCGACCGCTCCCGAGTGGTCGTCGCCCGCCCCTTCCGCCTGATCGACCTGGTCGCTCTCCTGGAGCAACCGTTCCTACTCGACGAGGTCCCGGCAACGCAGTCGAAGGGTCCTGCACCGGACCCGCCGCCTCCGGACCCAGGGCAAGAGCTGGAGGGCGAGCACGAACCCGACCCGGCGGACAGCGGGCTGTCGCGGAAGGGCGAGGACGAACCCAACCCGGCAGACGGCGGGCAAGAGCGGAAGGACGAGCACCAACCCGACCCGGCTGACAGCGGGCCCCCACTCGGGAGGGTAACCGACCGCCGGGAGGTGTTCGCGCGGCTGTCCACACCCCCCACACGTGCGAGGTTCCCACAGCTCGTCCCGGGCGCGGTTCGTCCCCCCGATCCCGGGAGCGTCCGAACCCCCACCTCCGGGAGCGTCCGAACCCCCACCCCCGGCAGCATCCGCGCCCCCGCCCCCTGAAGCGTCCGAGCCCCCACCCTCTGAAGCGTCCGGCCCGAACTCCCCTGCCGGAGCGACCAGGGTGGCGGCGGAGGCGGATCGGCTGCCGCGGCCGGACTGGCCGACGGCGGCGACCCAGTTCGATGGGCCGCAGCTGCGCCAGCCGGGGTGGCGGGGGCGGCAGGTCGCGACCCGGGTGCTGATGGGGGTGGTGGTGGCGCTGGTCGTGGCTGGGGGGTGGCTGGGCTCGGGCTGGTTGAGGCGCGACAGGACCTGCTGGTCGGGGCGGCGGGGGTTCGGGACGAGCTGGCCAGGGCCGAGGCGGCGCTGGAGCGTGGCGATCCCGAGGAGGCCGATGCGGCCGTGCAGGCGGCCCAGCGGAGTCTGCAGGTGGCCGTCGCCGTGCCCGACCGGCGCGAGGTGCGGGTGGCGGCCCGGCTGCCGGTGCTGGCGGGGGGGATCGCGGACACCCGGCGGCTGCTGGCCGCGGCGGCCGGGCTGACCAGGGCCGGTGAGCGGGCCGTGGCCGTGGCTCCGCACCTGCGGGCGGGGCCGGCGGCGCTGCTGCGGGGCGACCACGTCGACCTGGATGCCCTCGACGACGCCACCGCCCAGGCCAAGGGCCTGGTGGCGGAGCTGGAGGGGGCAAGGGCCCAGCTCGACAGGGTCCGCGGCGGCCCCCTCGAACCCGGGGTCGACGAGACCCGCCGCTGGGCCCTGGGCCGGCTGGACGAGGCGATGGGCCGGGCCGGGCCGCTGGTCGCGACCCTCGAGGCCCCGCCCGCCGCCGTCGGCGTCGGCGAGCCCCGCCGGTACCTGGTCGTCCTGACCAGCCCGGCCGAGCTGCGGCCGGCCGGGGGCGTCCCGCTGGCCGCCCGGGAGGTCGTCCTCGACAAGGGCGTGGTCGACCTGGGCCCCGCCGACACCGAGCTGGCCGAGGCCCTGCGCGACACCGGGACATCGGCCAACTTCCCCACCACCGGCAAGGCCATGCTGCGGGCGGTGCAGGCGCGGGGCCGGCCCCGGCCCGACGGCGTGATCGTCCTCGACCCGCTGGCCATGCGGAAGCTGCTGGAGGCCACCGGCCCGGTCGCCGTCCCGGGCTACGGGCGCATCGACGCCGCCGGCGCCGTCGCCAAGCTGACCCGCGACGCCGACCTGCGCTGGCCCGATCGGGACGAGCGCCGCCGCTACCACCAGGCGGTGCTGGCCACCCTGGTGGCGCGGTTCCTGAGCGGCAACGACCTGGTCGCCACCGGCCGGGTCCTCGGCGCCGCCGGGCCCGGGCGCAACGTGCAGGTGTACGCCGCCGACCCGGGCCTGCAGCGGATGCTGGCCGGTCACCGCCTCGACGGCGCCCTGGCCGACCCCGGGGACGGCGACTACCTGGCCGTCCACACCACCAACCGCAACCGCAGCCGGGTCGACCTCTTCCAGCGCCGCGGCATCCGCCAGGTCGTGCGGCTCGCCCGCGACGGGTCGGCACAGGTCACCCGGATCGTCAAGGTGGTCAACGCCGTCCCCGCGGGCGAGCCGGTCCGGTCCGCCGATGCCGCCGGCGAGGCCTCCGGCCGGTCCGCCGGCACCCTGGCCACCATCCTGCCGCCAGGGGCCGAGCTGGCCTCGGCCACGCTCGACGGCCGGCCGGTCCGGCCGGAGCTGGCCACCGAGCAGGGACGGCCGGTGGTCCGGGTCGGGATCGACCTGGGCCCGGGCCGGGCGGCCACCCTCGCCGTCGGCTACCGCCTGCGGACGGCGGGCGGCGACGGCGACGGCGACGGCCTCCAGTACCGGCTCGGCGCCGACCCCCAGGTCCTGCTCGACCCGCCCGTCCTGCGGGTCGAGGTGACCCTCCACCGGGCATGGCGCCCGCCCCGACCGACGGCTGGACGGTCGAGGACGGGGCCTCGGTCCTCTCCCGGCCCCTGACCACCACCACGACCGCCACCTTGGACCTGCACGCTTGACAGCCCTTGGAGCGTCTTCGCTACGGTGGTCGGGTACGACCGCTCTCTCAACCCCTCAAAGGTGATCGTCTGCTCGACTACGCCATCGAACCCACCACGGCACTCCTGATCCTGGTCGCCGCCTGGGTGGCCAACCGTCTGGTGCGGCGGGCCATCGGACGGATGGTCGCCTCCATGAGCGAGGACCGCGGGCTGGCCGCCCTGCGCGCCCCCACCGCCCTGGCCCGCACCGGCGAGATCCCGAGCCTGCGCCGGGTCCAGCGGGCCGAGACGGTCGGGGCCCTGCTGAAGAGCATGGCCTCCCTGGGGATCTGGACCCTGGCCGGGCTGATGGCCCTCGGCACCCTCGGGCTCGACCTGGGCCCGCTGATCGCCGGGGCCGGGATCGTCGGGGTCGCCATCGGGTTCGGCTCCCAGAACCTGGTCCGCGACTTCATCTCCGGCATCTTCATGCTGATGGAGGACCAGTACGGGGTCGGCGACGTGGTCGACGCCGGCCCGGCCACCGGCACCGTCGAGGGCGTCGGCCTGCGCACCACCCGCCTGCGGGACGTCAACGGCACCCTCTGGCACATCCCCAACGGCGAGATCCGCCGCGTCGGCAACCGCTCCCAGGGCTGGGCCCGGGCCCTGGTCGACGTCGAGGTCGCCTACTCGACCGACCTCGACGACACCACCCGGACCATCGAGCAGGTCGCCCACGACCTCTACGCCGATGCCCACTGGGCCCCCAGGATCCTCGAGCCCCCCGAGGTCTGGGGCGTCGAGGAGCTCGGCCCCGACGGCATCCGCGTCCGCCTGGTCGCCAAGACCCGCCCCCTCGAGCAGTGGAAGGTCGCCCGCGAGCTCCGCGCCCGCCTCAAGGTCGCCTTCGACCAGGCCGGCATCGAGGTCTCCGCCCAGAAGGCCACCACCAGCACCGCCACCGACGACAACCAGGACCAGCCAGCCGCCTGACCCGGTCAGAAGAACTCTCGCGACCTGACGGCTCCTACCGGCGGCCGGCCGTCCTCTATAGTCGGAACGGTCAGTGTCCGGCTCGAGGGTGCGACGGAAGCAGGTGGAACCATGGCCAACCCGGATGTGTTCGCGATGGTGCTGGCCGGTGGTGAGGGCAAGCGGCTGGCGCCGTTGACCGCGGACCGGGCGAAGCCGGCGGTGCCGTTCGGGGGGGACTACCGGCTGGTCGACTTTGTGTTGTCGAACCTGGTCAACGGCGGGTACATGCGGATCGCGGTGCTGACCCAGTACAAGAGCCACAGCCTTGACCGGCATGTCACCACCACCTGGCGGCTGTCGCCGCTGCTGGGGAACTACGTGACCCCGGTGCCGGCGCAGATGCGGCGGGGGCCGCGGTGGTTCGCCGGGTCGGCGGACGCGATCTTCCAGAGCCTCAACCTGGTGTACGACGAGCGGCCCGACTACGTGATCGTGTTCGGGGCCGACCACGTGTACCGGATGGACCCGCAGCAGATGGTGCAGCAGCACATCGACTCGGGGGCCGGGGTGACGGTGGCCGGGATCCGGGTGCCGATCGGCGACGCCTACCAGTTCGGGGTCATCGAGACGGCCGCTGACGGGCGCGCCATCAGCGCCTTCCGGGAGAAGCCGAGCGACCCGGTGGGGCTGCCGGACGCGCCCGACCAGGTGTACGCGTCCATGGGCAACTACGTGTTCCGGACCGACACCCTGATCGAGGCCGTGTCGCTGGACGCCAAGGACGAGGACTCCAACCACGACCTGGGCGGCAACATCATCCCCATGATGGTGGGGCGGGGCGAGGCCGAGGTCTACGACTTCGCCGACAACCAGGTGCCGGGGGCGACCGACCGGGACCGGGGCTACTGGCGCGACGTCGGCACCCTCGACGCCTACTACGACGCCCACATGGACCTGATCTCGGTCCACCCGGTGTTCAACCTCTACAACCGGCGCTGGCCGATCCTCTCCTGGCACGAGCCCCTGCCCCCGGCCAAGTTCGTGTTCGAGGACGGCGACGACCGGACCGGGCACGCGCTCAACTCGATGGTCTCGGCCGGGGTGGTGGTGTCGGGGGGCACGGTGCGGCGCTCGATCCTGTCGCCGGGGGTCAGGATCCACGCCGGCGCCCTGGTCGAGGGGTCGGTGCTGATGCACAACGCCGACATCGGCCAGGGCGCGGTGGTCCGCAACGCCATCCTCGACAAGAACGTGGCCGTCCCCGAGGGGGCCAGGATCGGCGTCGACCTCGACCGGGACCGGGACCGGTTCGTGGTCTCCGAGGGCGGCGTGGTCATCATCGGGAAGGGTCAGAAGATCGACGCCTGACCTGGGCGCCGCCGTCCGGCGCGGGCTCGGCCGCCGGGGAGGCGACCCGGCGGGCCAGCTCGTCCCAGAGGCCGGGGGCGTCGCCCAGCTCCTCGCTGACCAGCAGCTCGACCAGGTCGGCCTGGCGCAGGCGCTCGGGGGCGGCCGCGGTGGCGTGGTCGAAGTCGACCAGCCAGGGCGCCCGTCGTCGTCGACGACCACGCTGTGGCGGCCGAGGTCGCCGTGGGCGATGCCGGCCTGGTGGAGGCGAGCCACCTCCTTCCAGGCGGCCCGCAAGGTGTCGGCACCGACCTCGGCCGGGCCGGTGTCCTCTAGCGACCGCCCGGGGATCATCCGCTGGACCAGCAGCCCCGACCCGTTGCCGTAGGGCCCGGCCAGCACCACCCGCGGGGTCCGGACCCCGGCCGCGCCGGCCAGCAGGCCCAGGTAGGCCTCGTGCTCGACCTGCTGAGGGGGCGGGCCGCTGCCCGGCCGCCCCGGCTCGGCCCGGCGCCGGAACAGCATCCGCCAGACCCGGTACAGGAGGTCCTCGTCGCGCCGCTCCCTCGGGATGAGCTTGGCGAACAGGCGCTGGCCGTCGGGCCCGACGGCCCGGAAGCGGGCCGAGCGGCGGGCGTCGCGCCCGCCCAGCGGCACCACCACGGTCACTTGGAGGCCCTGCTCGGCCAGGGATTTGGCGGCCCGCTCGGGCGACGGCCGGCCGCCAGGGGCGCCGAGCAGGAGGTGGACCAGCGACCCGGCCGCCCAGCCAAGCGCGGCCCCGCCGACCACGTCCAGCGGCAGGTGGGCGCCGACGTACATGCGCGAGAGGCAGACCCCTATGGCCACCGCGACCGCCACCCAGCGGGCCCGCCGGCCCAGATAGGGGGCGATCATGGTGGCGATGGCCACAGCCACGGCGGCGTGCCCGGACACGAACCCGAGGCCGCTGTCGTGGTGGCCGCGAAGGTGGACGTCCGGGAGCAGGTCGGCCGGCCGCCCCCGGCCCACCTGGTCCTTGATCCACCTGGCGGCCATCCACACCCCGATCCCGGTGATGGCCAGGTTGGCGGCCAGCCAGAACCGGCGGGTGGCCGCCACCACCAGCGCCGCCACCCCGACGGCGAGCACGTTACCGGCCTGCATCACCACCCAGAACGCCGGGAACAGGGCCGTCGGGAGGTCGTTGACCAGCCGGAACAGGTCGGTCTCGAGCGTCCCGACGTCGTCGGGGCGGACGGTGGCCGTACAGGCGAGCAGGATGGCCATCCCGGCGACCAGCCGGACGGCGTCGCCGGGGTGGCGGGGCAGGGTCAGGACCTTGCGGGCAGCAGGTTCACTGGGCCCCCGGCGGTGGGTCGAGCGGCACCTTGCCGTCGGTGAACTCGCTGATCGTCTTGCGCAGGGCGTCCCGGGTCACGAACCCGAGGGCCAGGGTGACCTCGCCAAGGGGCCGGGCCTGCTCGTCGCTGCGGAAGTCGAGCCGGTAGGTGACGCAACCGCCGGGGAACAGGTAGTACAGCGCCCCAAGGTAGCGCTTGCCCGGCTCGATGGAGATGACCTCCTGGTAGCGGCGCGTGCCCGGGTGGTCGGAGGGGACCCTGGTCGCCTTGCCGAGGGTGCAGAACTGCTGCAGCACCACCTGGACGGCCCCCTGGCCGACCCGGTCGGAGTTGAGCGCGAACCGCACCCGCCCGTTGCGCACGAACACGTCGCTGACCGACCAGCCGGCCGGCAGCAGCTCGACGCAGGGGAGCTGGCTGGCCGTCGGGACGGCCTGGGCGACCAGCACCATCAGGGCCGTCCCCTCGCGGCCCTGGTAGCGGCAGCTCGGCTCGCGGGCCTCGGTGAAGCTGGACCCGGACGGGGCCACGCCGCAGCCGGCCAGGACCAGCAGGGCGGTGGCCAGGAGCAGCAGCCGGCGCCTCACAGCAGGCCCGCCGACGCGAAGCTGTTCAGGGCCGTGAGCAGGACCAGCAGGGCGAGCAGGACGACGCCCGCCATCAGCCCGACCCGGCGGATGCTCCAGCGCTGGATGGCGATCGGGCGGGGCCACTCGGGCAGCAGCCGCAGGAACCCGGCGTGCAGGTCGCGGCCCTGGTCGCGCATGGTCCGGCGGAGCTGGGAGGGCATGGTGATGCCGCTGGTGGCGGCGAACGCCTCGGTGATCTCGTCGTCGTTGAACTGGAGCCGGGCCCGCCCGTAGACCTGCTCGCAGCTGGAGCGGGTGGCCAGGACCAGCATCATGTTGGCCAGGTCGACCGCCTGGCGCCAGGGGCTGGGGCGGACCTCGGCGAAGAACACGTCGATCAGGTGCACCCGGCCCTGGCGGACCAGCAGGTTGGCCGGCTTGATGTCGCGGTGGGCCAGGCCGGCGTCCCAGAGGCGGCGGATGATACGCAGGCCGTCGTCGATGATGTGGTCGTCGACCTCCTCGACGTCGCCGATCTCCTTGGCGTCGTCGAAGAACTCGGTGACCACCATGTACTCGCGCTCGGGGGTGATCTCCACGATCCCGAACGGCTCGGGGCTGCGGACCCCCGCCCCGTACATCAGCCGCAGGGCGTAGTCCTCCTGCTGGACCAGCCGCCGCACGGTGTTGAACGGCTTCTCGTCCTCCAGCCGCCCGTAGAGCAGGGTCCGGCCCAGCTTGTACCAGCGGTCCGAGCGCAGGTGGCTGCCGGCGTACAGCTTGGCGAACAGCCAGGTCTCGGGCTCGCCCTTGACCTTGACCCGCAGGGGGGTGGAGCCGGCCGACCCGGAGAGGCCGAACGGCATGACCTCGGCCACCTGCACCCCCAGCTGGTCCTCCAGCGCGCGGTGGATGGCCTGGCCGCGACGGCCGCCGACGTCCAGGTGGGCCGAGCTGCCCCGGTGGTAGGTGACCGGGAAGACCTCGCCGGGGGTGATCATGCGGAACGCCACCAGTGGGATGGTGACCGCGATGACGGCGGCGATCAGCACGTCGCTGAGCCCGTTCTCGCCCAGGTAGAGCAGGGAGACAGCCAGGCAGGTGACCAGCACGGCGATCACCGGCTTGCCGAGCTGGCGAAGCCGCCCGGCCGGCGCCAGCGAGTAGAGCCCGCCCATCAGGATGGCGGTGAGCGCGGCCACCGGCCGCGAGGGGTTGGCGTACCCGCTCCAGTCGCCAAGGATCACCACCCCGAGCGGGCGTGGCCAGACGAAGATGTAGGCCAGCAGGCCGGTGAGGGCGGTCACGGCCAGGGTGGCCCCGAGAAACACGAACAGGTGGCGGAAGCGGCGCAGGACGACCAGGGCGGCCAGCGTCGACCAGAACAGCACCCGGACCGTCCAGCGCGAGCCGAGGGCGTGCACCGTCTGCATGACGTCGGTTCCCAGCCCGGTCCGCATCCCGGCGAACCAGGCGACCACCGCGTGGTCCAGCTCCAGCACTCGCACGGCCGTGCCCTGGTTGGAGATCAGCCCGGCCCACAGCACCAGGATGCCCCCGGCCGCGACCAGCCAGATCCGGCCACTGCGGTTCAGGGGCCGCGGCAGCGGCGGCGCCTCACCCGAGGGACGACGGCGCTGGCCCCCGAGCGCGGAGACCCGCTGGGGCCGGCCGGCCACCGGCTCGCCGGCCGGGAAGGATGGCCGCTGGGCCGTCGGTTCCATGAACAGGAGGGTAACCTGAGCCAACACCTCGCAACAGGAGAGCAAGGATGCGCCCACGCAGCCCCCGGGTGGTCGCCCGGACGGTCTTGTCGCTCCTCGTGCTCGTCCTGCTGGCGGCCGGCTGCGAGCGCGACCAGGCGCCGCCGCCCGAGGACCCCCGGCGGCCGGCCATCCAGCTCGCCTCCTTCGACTTCCCCGAGAGCGAGATCCTCGGGCAGGTCTACGGCCAGGCCCTGGCCCAGCACGGCTTCCCGGTCGAGCAGGTGGTCCAGCTGGGCGCCCGCGAGGTGGTCGCCCCCGCCCTCGAGCAGGGCAAGGTCGACATGGTGCCCGAGTACCTGGGGTCGGCGCTCAACTTCCTCAACGACCGCGACCGGGTGGCCACCGCCGACCCGGCCCTGACCCACGCCCGGCTCGAGCAGGCGTTCGCGCCCAGGGGGGTGAGCGTGCTCGCCTACGCCCCGGCCCAGGACCGCAACGGCTTCGTGGTCACCGGCGACCTGGCCCGCCGACGCAACCTGGTGAAGGTCAGCGACCTGGCCCCGCTGGCGTCCCGGCTGTCCTTCGGCGGGCCGCCCGAGTGCCCCGAGCGGCCGCTCTGCCTCAAGGGCCTCCAGGAGCTCTACAAGCTGCGGTTCGCCCGCTTCGAGGCGATGCCGTCGCGGGCGGTGACGGCGGCGGCCCTGGACACCGGCGAGATCGACGTCGGCATGATCGAGACCACCGACCCCAACCTGGTCAAGGCCGACCTGGTCCAGCTGGCCGACGACCGCCGCCTCCAGCCGGCCGACAACGTGGTCCCGGTGGTCCGCCGCGAGGTCCTGGACGTCTACGGCCCGCAGCTGGTCCGGCTCGTCAACGCCGTCAGCGCCCAGCTCACCACCGCGGAGCTGACCAGGCTCAACCTCCAGGTGCTCGACGGCCAGCCGGCCGCCGACGTCGCCTCGGCCTGGCTGCGCGCCCACACCATCATCGGCTAGCGCCCGGCCAGGGCGGCGGCGATCGACCGCGTGTAGGGCGGCCGGAGCACGCCCGCGTCGGTGATGAAGGCGGTGATCAGGTCGGCCGGGGTGACGTCGAAGGCCGGGTTCCAGACGGCGGCCGCCCCGGGGGCCACCTCCCTTCCGGCGATGGTGCTGACCTCGGCCGCCGGGCGCTGCTCGATCTCGATGTCGGCGCCGGAGGCGGCGCCCGGGTCGAAGCTGGACAGCGGCCCGACCACGTAGAAGGGGAGCTGGTTGGCCCTGGCCAGCACGGCCAGGGAGTAGGTGCCGATCTTGTTGGCGGTGTCGCCGTTGGCGGCCACCCGGTCGCAGCCGACCAGCACGGCGTCGACCAGACCGCCGGCCATGGCCGCGCCGGCGGCGGTGTCGGCCACCACCGTGACCGGGATGCCCGCGTTGACCAGCTCCCAGGCGGTGAGGCGGGCCCCCTGGAGCAGCGGCCGGGTCTCGGTGGCCAGCACCTGGACCGGCTCGGAGGCGGCG
Source organism: Actinomycetes bacterium (assembly GCA_030152105.1). The sequence goes on along the minus strand of JASLIH010000040.1, from coordinate 7,431 downwards.
GCCTTGGCGTACACGACCCCGAGGGCGGTGCCGAGCCCGGCGGTGGCCAGGCGCCCGGTGTTGCAGTGGGTGAGCAGCCGGTGCCGGGCGGCCAGCTCGGCCCGGCCGGCCTCGGCCATCCGGGCGCAGGCGGCGCGGTCCTCCTCCAGGACGGCCAGCGCCTCGGCCAGGGCGAGGCGGCGCAGCTCGGCGGCGTCGGCGGCGCCGGCCGCGGCGGCGGCCACCCGGCGGACGGCCCAGCGCAGGTTGACCGCGGTCGGTCGGGCCACCTCGAGGGTGGCGGCGGCCCGCTCCAGCTCGGCCCGGGCGGCGGCCAGCCCGTCGGGGCCTGGTCGGGGCGGGCCGGCCTCGGCCAGCCCCAGCACCACCCCGAAGGCACCCGCGACCCCGATGGCGGGCGCGCCCCGGACGGCCAGGCGGCCGAGCGCCTCCACCACCTCGGCCACGGTGGTCAGCTGGCGCACGACCAGCCGTTCCGGGAGCAGGGTCTGGTCGACGATCTCCAGCCGGCCGTCCCGCCAGCCGACAGCGCTTCTCAGCAGGTCAAGGTCCATGTGGCGATGCTACCGGTCGGGTTCGCACCCATGCGCGCATGGTGGGATCATGCGTGGAACCACCAGTTGCCGGGACTGGGGGAGGATGGGAACGCCATGCCCGTGCGGTCGAGCTGGGCCCGTCTGCTGCTGGCCGCCCTGGCCTTGCTGACGGTGGCGTGCTCCGAGCGGGGCGCCACCCTGCCCAACCCGCCCGGCACCACCGTCGGGACGACGGCCGCCGGGGCGCTGCCCGACGGCTGCGCCGGCGACGCCCCCTCCCCCACCACCGCCCCGGTGGCCTTCGTGGCCGGCGGCCGGGCCTGGGCGACCACCGCCGACGGCCGCCGGGTGTGGTGCCTGTTCGAGGTGCGCAACCCGGGCCCGTTCCTGTGGGGGCCGCGGGGCGACCGGGTGGTGCTGGACGGGCTGGAGGTGCGGGGGGTCGGCGCCCCGGTGTGGCGGCCGCCCCGCGGGATCGAGACGGTCTCGCTGACCTGGCTCGGGGCCAACGGCAACGCGCTCGCCTTTGTCACCCCGGGCCGGCTCAACCTGGCCTCGGCCTCGCTGGGCTCGATCGAGCTGCGCGAGCTGACCCCGTTCCGGGATGCGACCTACCAGGCGGTGGCCGGCCACCCGTCCGGGCAGGCGCTGGCCTTCGTGATCCAGCGCAACGGCGCCTCCGAGGTCTGGATGGCCAGCAACAACGGCAACGGCCAGGCCCGCCTTGTCCCCCCGACCCGGGCCCGGCTGGGGCCGCTGGCCTTCTCGGCCGGCGGCAAGGCCCTCTACTACGGCAGCAGGCAACCCGACGGCACCCACCGCCTGGAGGTCTACTCGCTGGCCGAGGGGCGCCGCCTCGGCCCGGCGTGGACGGGCCGGCGGGGCATCCTGGCCATCGTCGGCCGGCGCGACCCGGCCGCCACCCAGCTGGCCGTCGACACCGGCAGCGGCTGCGGCGACCGCCGGGCCGACCTGTCGGGGCTGGACGGCGGGCCGGGGCGGCCCCTGCTGCCCTCGGCGTCCAGGCCGACCAGCGCCGTCGGCTGGCTCGACACCCGCCGGGTGCTGCTGGTCGAGGGCGGCTGCGAGGGCCCGTTCGACCTGTGGCTGGTGGACGTGAACGGCGGCGAGCCCAGGCCGGTGGCCCGCGGGATCGACCGGGCGGCTCTGCGCTGGCCCGACCCCCGGCCCCTTCCCGCCGCCCCCGACCTGGCCGCGCTGGCCCAGAGCGGCTAGGGCCTGTCTGAGCAAGGCGGTTTCGGGGTGGAAAGAGTCGTAGACTGCTTGGGTGGGCCCGGGAGATGTCCGATCCGAAGCGCCGGTGTTCGAGGTGCAAGCCGGCCACGCTGGATGGCTGTTGCCGTAGCGACGTCCTCGCTTGACACCCGGGCCCGCCATCACGCGGTAGCGAGGATCCAGCCGGTCTGGTTGGGTCGCAGGCCGAGGGTGACCAGCCGGCGCAGGTTGATCGCGGCGACCCGCAGCGACAGCCAGTGCTGGTTGCGCACCAGGCCGCGGTAGCGGACCCGCCGGTTGCCGCCGGCGACCAGCCAGGCAATGGAGCGTTCCACCATTGGTCGCCACCGCCGGTAGCTGGCCTGGAAGGTAGGGTCGGCGGCCTGGCGGCGGGCGGCTTGCAGTTCGGCTTCCCACGGGTAGATCTGCACGGTCCGGCCGTTCTTGGCGGTGGTGCACCTGGCGCGCAGCGGGCAGCCGGCGCAGCGCTGTTTGAAGGGTGCCTGCCCCTTGGGCGCGACCGGCACGGTGTGCCCGGCCGGGCAGGTGACGGTCCGCGCGGCCAGGTCGATCACGAAGTCGTCCTTGCTGAACCCGCCCGGCACCGCGGCGCGCGATCGGATCGGCTTGATCGTCAGTCGGTGCCCCGCCGCCCGCAGTGCGGTGCGGGTCGGTCCGCCGCCGTAGGCCGTGTCGGCCAGCACCTGCAACCCTGCCGGCTCGCCGGCCAATAGCCCGACCCCGGTCGGCCCGTCGGCGGCGGTGGCCGGCGTCAACGCCGCCTGGGTGACCAGCCCGGTCTCGGGCTCGACCGCCAGGTGCGCCTTGTAGCCGTCGCGGTAGCTGCTGACGCTCTTGTGCATGTGCCGAGCGTCAGGGTCGACCACGCTGATCACCCGATCGGGGGCCACCTTGCGGGCGATCTTCCAGGTGCCTGCCTGCTCGCCGGGTTCGACGTCTTGGCCGGCGACGACCCCCAGCAGCCCGACCGCCTCGGCCTGCTGGTCGTCCAACTCGGCGCCCTCTAGGGCGCCCAGCACCGCGAGCGCGTCGGTGACCAGTGCGCTGACCAGCTGCTGACGCGCGGCCGGGTCATCCCAGGCACACGCCGGCTTGCCCGGCTGGTGCTCGTAATCGTGCGCACCCAGTGCCAGCGTGGCCGCGGCAGGAACCAGTCGGCGCACCCGACGGATCGCGGCGACCAGCTGGGTGACGGTGTCTTGGGTGGCGACCGCGTCGTCCAACAGGGTGGAATCCAATGCCCGGCGGGTGCGGCCGGCCAGCACCCCGGTGGCATGCACGACCTGACGGACCGCGTCAAAGATCCGCTCCGGCCGGTCGGAGGCGCGCAGCCGCGCCCGCCACAGGGCCAGCACGCTGGGGTGGAAGCCCGAGTCGGTGAGCGCCAGTCCGCAGGCGACCTTCCAGGCGATGTTGCAGACCAGTTGCTGGCAGGCCTCCCGGTCCGACAGGCCCTCCAACGCCTGCAACACCATCACGGTGGCGATGACATCGGCGGGAATCGAGGGCCGACCCCGGCCAGAGGGGAAGAGGTCGGCGAACAGCTGGTCGGGGAACAGCTCTGGACGGTGGTCGGCGAGGAAGCCATGAACGGAGCCGTCCGGCACGAGGTGGCGGCAGTGCGCCTGGGCGTCGAGGAACTCAACGCGGGTGGGGTCGCTTATCCCTTGCATGCGCGTAAGTCTCTCGAACCCAACCCGCCAACACGAATTGCTCAGCAGGCTCCTAGCCGCTCGCGCTCCCCCGGGGAGGCCGGCCCGGTCAGGCCGGGCCGCTGAAGTTGGGCGGGCGCTTCTCGCGGAACGACGCCACCCCCTCGCGGACGTCCGGCCCGCCGAAGCCGAGGAACTCCAGCGCCAGCGAGGCGTCGAAGGTCGGCCCGGCCATGCGAAGCCAGTTGTTGAGGGCGTACTTGGTCCAGCGGATGGCGCTCTGGGAGCCGCCGGCCAGCCGGACGGCGACCTCGAGGGCGACCTCGTGCAGCTCGGCGTCGTCGACGCAGCGCGACACCAGCCCGATCCGCTCCGCCTCCTCGCCCGACACCGGCTCGCACAGCAGCAGGTGGTACTTGGCCTTGGCCATGCCGCAGAGCAGCGGCCAGACGATCGCCGCGTGGTCGCCGGCGGCCAGCCCGAGGCGGGTGTGGCCGTCGATGATCCGGGCCGAGCGGGCGGCGATCGAGATGTCGGCCAGCAGGCCGATGACCAGCCCGGCCCCGACGGCCGGGCCGGCCATGGCCGAGACCACCGGCTTGGAGCAGTTGAGCAGGTTGTAGACCAGGTCGCGGGCCTCGCGCAGGACCCGGACGCGGACCTCGAAGTCGTCGGCCATGTCGGCCACCAGGTCCAGGTCGCCGCCGGCCGAGAACACCTCCCCGGCCCCGCGCACCACCACCGCCCGGACCTCGGGGTCGCGGTCGATCTCGGCCCAGATGCCGGCCAGGTCGCGGTGCATCTGGTGGCCGGCCGCGTTCAGCCGCCCGGGGGCGGACATCACCACCCGCAGGACCCCGTCGGCGGGCCGTTCCAGCTCAAGGCTCGGGTAGGCGGCGTAGCGGTCGGGCATCGGTGCTCCTCGGGCTCGTCGGCGTGCCGGGCCAATGGTGGCAGGCGGGCCGGTCGAACGGCGGGTTACCAGCGGGTAACAAGTTGGCCGGGGATCTGGACGGCCGCTCGGGGCGGCCCGATACTCGCGGTGACGCATCGGACACGCTGGCAGGGATGACCAGCGCGCTGGCAGGGATGACCAGCGGAGCGGCCAGGAGGTCGCCATGGACACATGGGGCATCAGCGGTCCCGGGTTCCTTCTTCTGTTCCTGTTCCTGCTCGCCGTCACCTTGGCGGGCGTGGTCCTGGCCCGGCGGCGGGCCCTGGGCGCACCGGCGGGGGCGGCCGTGCCGGACCGGCTCGACCGCTACGAGGCCGCCTTCCTCAACGGCGGCTGCGAGCTGGTCGCCACCACGGCCGTGTCCGTCCTGCTCCGGGCCGGGCACCTGGCCAGCCCGGCCATCCGACGCCGGCGGCGCCGGCTGGTCGCCGGGACGGCCCCGCCGGCCGGGGCCCACCCGGTCGAGTGGGCCACCTACCAGCTGGTCGCCAACCGCCCCGACCACCCGCGCTGGGCCCTGGGGGCCGAGCTGTGCCGGGCGCCGGCCATGGCCGCCGTCTGCGAGCGGCTGCGCCAGGCCGGTCTGGCCCCCACCCCCGAGCAGCGGGCCCGCTACCGGGCGGCCGGGCTGTGGTCCCTGCCCCTGCTCGCCCTGGGAGTGGCCCGGGTCGTCGCCGGGACGGCCAACGGCCGCCCGGTCGGGTTCCTGGTCGTGCTGCTGGCCGTCACCGTGGTCCTCGCGGTCGCCCTCTGCCTGCGGGTGCCGAACGCCACCGAGCTGGGCCGCCGCACCCTGGACCGCCTGCGGGCCGAGGCCGGCCGGCCGGCCGGCGGCGCTTCCCCCTCCGAGCTGGCCATGGCCACGGCCCTGTTCGGCGCCGGGGTCCTGTGGAGCGCCGACGTCGAGATGGCCATGGCCCTACGGCTCCCCCGCGAGCAGAGCGCGTTCCTGGGCGGCGCCGACGGGGGCGGGGGCGGAGGGAGCTGCGGCGGAGGCGGCGGCTGCGGCGGGGGCTGCGGCGGCGGGTGCGGCGGGTGAGCGGCCAGGACGCCGGCGCGGGGGCCCAGCCCTCCGGCGGGGCGGCGACCACTCCACCGCTGCATGGGGTCGGGATCGGGTGGCGCGATGAGCTCGCCGGGTTCGTGGACCGGCGTCCGGGGCTGGGGTTCGTGGAGGTGGTGGCGGAGCGGTTCCATGACGGGGAGCCGCTGCCGACCGGGCTCCGGGCGCTGAGGCGGCGGGGGGTGCCGGTGGTGCCTCACGGGGTGCGGTTGTCGCTGGGGTCGGCCGACGAGCCCGACCCGGGCCGGGTCGGGCACCTGGCCGAGCTGGCCGAGCGGCTGGGGGCGCCGCTGGTGTCCGAGCACGTGGCCTTCGTGCGGGGTGGCGGCCTGGAGGCCGGGCACCTGCTGCCGGTGCCAAGGACCCGGGAGGCCCTGGATGTGCTGGTCGCCAACGTCCGCCTGGCCCAGGCCGAGCTGGGCGTGCCCCTGGCCCTCGAGCACGTGGCCGCCCTGCTGGAGTGGCCGGCGCCCGAGCTGGACGAGGCCGCCTTCCTGACCGAGCTGCTGGAGCGGACCGGGGCCCTGCTCCTGCTCGACCTGGCCAACACCTACGCCAACGCCCGCAACCACGGCGGCGACCCGCTGGCCTTCCTCGACGCCCTGCCCCTGGAGCGGATCGCCTATGTGCACGTGGCCGGCGGGGTCGAGCGCGACGGGCTGTACCACGACACCCACGCCCACCCGACCCCGCCGGCAGTGCTCGAGCTGGTCGCCGAGCTCTGTACCCGCCGCGACCCGCCCGGGGTGATGCTGGAGCGCGACGACGCCTACCCGCCCGAGGCCGAGCTGGCCAGCGAGCTGGATGCCATTGCCGCCGCATGTCGCCTCGCAGGCCGATCCAATTGAAACGCCATCGCCGCCGCCACCCACGCCGGGTCGGCCCGCCGTGAACCGGGAACGGCTCGCCGGCCAGCAGGCGGACCTGGTCAGGGCGCTGGTCGGCGGCGGGCCGGTCCCGGGCGGGTTCGACCCGGAGCGGGTGCGGGCGACCTCGGCGGCGCTCGCCCGCAAGCGGGCCCGCGAGGTCGCACGGGTCTGGCCGGTGCTGGCCGCCGACCTGGGCGAGGGGTTCACCGGGCGGTTCGTGGCCGACGCGGCCCGCCGGCCGGCCCCGGCCCGGGGCGGCGCCCTGGCCGACGGGCTGGCCTTCGCCCGCGCCCTGGCCCGCCAGGGCCGGCTGTCGCCCAACGCCCGGGTCGAGGCGATGCTGGCCGCGGCCACCCTGTCGTCCCGCCCGGCCCGCCTCGGGCTCGCCCTGGCCGGGCCGCCGCGGCGGCTGGTGGTGACCGTCCGCGCCCCCGGCCTCGGCGAGCGCTGGATGACTGTTCCCCTCGGCTAGGACGGATCGCGGCGCCGCGTGGTTACATATCGGGCATCGGACCATGACGGTGGGAGGCCCGAACGGATGGCGGCAGGTGCTCCCCTGCTCCAGATGGAGCAGGTCAACAAGCATTTCGGTGACCTGCACGTGCTCCAGGACATCGACCTCGAGGTCGACCCGGGCGAGGTGGTGATCGTGGTCGGCCCGTCCGGGTCGGGCAAGTCGACCCTGTGCCGGACGATCAACCGGCTGGAGCCGATCGACAACGGCACCATCCGCCTGGAAGGCCAGCCCCTGCCCAGCGAGGGCCGGGACCTGGCCCGGCTCCGCTCCGACGTCGGCATGGTCTTCCAGCAGTTCAACCTGTTCGCCCACAAGAGCGTGCTCGAGAACGTCACCCTCGGCCCGGTCAAGGTCCGCGGCCAGTCCCGCCAGGAGGCCGAGCGGCGGGCCAGGGAGCTGCTGGCCCGGGTCGGGGTCGAGAACCAGGCCAACAAGCTGCCGGCCCAGCTGTCGGGCGGCCAGCAGCAGCGGGTGGCGATCGCCCGCGCCCTGGCCATGGACCCCAAGCTGCTGCTGTTCGACGAGCCGACCTCGGCCCTGGACCCGGAGATGATCAACGAGGTCCTCGACGTCATGCGCGAC
>JASLIH010000037.1 GCA_030152105.1 Actinomycetes bacterium | reverse complement strand
GGTGGGCCCCTGGACCCGCGCTATGAGGCGACCGGCGGCCCCTTCGACCTGCGCGGCCACGGCGGTGTCCTGCTGGTCGCCAACCAGGTCGCCCTGGCCGTCACTACCCTGGCCGTGGTCGTCGCGGCCGCCTCGCTGGTGGGGCGTTTCCGCCGGGCCCGCGGGGTGGAGCGCCTCCAGCTCCGGTGGGTGGCGTTGGCGGCGCTGCTGGTGGCGATGGCCGGCGTTGTTGTCCTGGCCGGCCTGGCCATCGGGGCGGCCAGCGCCAGCACCCTGCTCAGCCTGGCCGTCGGGCTGAGTCTGGCCATCCTGCCGGTGGCCACGGGCGCGGCCGTGCTGCGCTACCGGCTGTACGACCTGGACCGGATCCTCAGCCGTACCCTGGCCTACGGGCTGCTCACCCTGCTGCTCGGCGCTGGCTACGCCGCCGTCGCCCTGGTCCTGGGCCAGCTGGCCGGGCAGGACTCGAGCCTGGCCGTGGCCGGGGCGACCCTGGCCGTGGCGGCCCTGTTCCAGCCGGCCCGCCGCCGCATTCAGCAGGTGGTCGACCGGCGCTTCAACCGGCGCCGCTACGACGCCGCCAAGACCATCGAGGCGTTCAGCGCCCGCCTGCGGGACGAGGTCGACCTGGACACCCTGACCGGCGAGCTGCTGGCCGTGGCCGCCCAGACCGTCGAGCCGACCAAGGCGTCCCTGTGGCTTCGGGACTCGGGCGGGCGCAGCTGACCGGCCGGCGCCAGTCTGGCCGGGCTGGCGCCCCGTGGTAGCGTCCAAGGCCCAGCAGTATCCGGTCAGGCCGTACAGAAAGGCGGGCATCGCCGTGCCGATCGACCCGACCGACCTGGCCAGGAGCATCGGCGCCCTGGGACACGCCGCGCAGGCCAAGGCCCGGGAGAGAGGCTCCTGACAGCCGAGCTGGCCGTCTGCGCCGAGATGGTGTTCCTGGAGCTCCCGCTCCTGGAGCGGGTGCGGCGGATCGCCGAGCTGGGGTTCCAGGTCGAGATCTGGGACTGGACCCGAAAGGACGTCGACGCCCTGGCGAGGACCGGGGCGGTGTTCTCGTCGATGACCGGCTATGTCACCGGGACCCTGACCGACGACGAGGGCGCGGCCGAGCTGCTGCGGACGGCCGAGGAGTCGATCGCGGTCGCCGAGCGGCTGGGCTGCCCGCGGCTGAACCTGCACGGGACCGGGCTGGACGCGAACGGTCTGCCGGTCCGGCCGGTCCAGGTGGTGACCGGGGCGATGTGGCTGGCCGCGGCCCGCACCCTGGAGCGGGTGGCCGCCCTGGGGGAGCGGGCCGGGGTGACCTTCTGCCTGGAGAACCTGAACACCGCCGTCGACCATCCTGGGGTCCCATTCGCCCGCGCCGCCGACACCATGGCCCTGGTCGAGGCGGTCGGCCGTCCCGGGCTGCGGATGATGCTGGACCTGTACCACGCCCAGATCGGTGAGGGGAACCTGATCGAGCTGCTGCGCCGGGCCGGCCCGCTGATCGGGGAGGTCCAGGTGGCCGACGTCCCAGGGCGCTGCGAGCCGGGGACGGGCGAGATCAACTACCCGGCCGTCGCCGGGGCCCTCGACGACATGGACTACCGCGGCACCGTCGGCCTGGAGGCGTGGGCGTCGGGTGACAGCGAGCACGCTCTGGCCAGCTTCCGCGAGGCCTTCACCACGTCCCGGACGCCGGGCTCGAGAGGAGAGCGGCTATGACTGTCAGCGATGCCAGCACCGCGCCCGTCGCCGTCGGCCTCATCGGGGCTGGGCTGATCGGGGCCTTCCATGGCGAGACCCTGGCCCGGCGGGTGCCGGGGGCGCGCCTGGCCGGTGTCGCCGACCCGGCCCCCGGGGCGGCCGAGCGGCTGGCCGCCTCGCTCGGCGCGCCGCTCGCCACCACCGACCCGGCCGAGCTGCTGGCCGACCCGGCCGTTGAGGCGGTGGTGATCGCCGCCCCGGCCCGTTTCCACGCCGACCTGGTCGAAGCCGCCGCCGGGGCCGGCAAGGCGGTGTTCTGCGAGAAGCCCATGGCCCTCACCCTGGCCGACGCCGACCGGGCCATCGCGGCCGCCGAGGCGGCCGGGGTGCCGCTGCAGGTCGGCTTCAACCGCCGCTTTGACCGGAGCTTCCGGGCCGCGCACGACCTGGTCGCCGGCGGCCGCCTCGGCACCCCACAGCTGCTGCGCTCGCTCACCCGCGACCCCGGGATCCCCGACCCGGGCCGGGTGCCGCCCTCGACCATCTTCCTTGAGACCCTGATCCACGACTTCGACACCCTTCGCTACCTCAACCCCGGCGCCGAGCCGGTCGAGGTCTACGCCGTCGCCGACGCCCTGGCCTACCCGGAGTTCAAGGACCAGGGCCTGCAGGACACCGCGGTGGTCCTGGTCCGCTTCGACAACGGCGCTATCGCCACCGCCGAGGCCAGCTTCAACGCCGTCTACGGCTACGACATCCGCGGTGAGGTGTTCGGGTCGGCCGGGATGGTGACCGCCGGCGACATCCGCCGCACCACCATGACCTACCACGGCGCCCAGGGCGTGGCCAGCGACACCTGGCGGCGCAACGTCGACCTGTTCCACGACGCCTACAGCGCCGAGCTGGCCTACTTCGCCGACTGCGTCCGCGGCGGCGCCACCCCCGAACCCGGCGGCAGGGACGCCCGCGCCGCCCTGGCCGTCGCCCTGGCCGCCATCCGGTCGGTCCAGGCCGGCGGGCCGGTCACTGGGCTCGGCGGAGAAGGGCTACCCTGATGGTCCAGCTTGCCGCTGCGCCGGAGGCCAGGTGTGGGTGATCGCACCATCGATGGGAGGCCACCAGGCGCCCAGGCGACCGCCCGGCGGGCTGGGGTGCGAGGGGTCGGGGTGCTCAACCGCATCGCCGGCCTGCAGACCGGGGACCATGTCTGCTGGAGCTACGCTTCTGACGCGCAGCACCGGCAGGTCCTGACCACCTATTTCGCCGAGGGCATCGCCAGAGGCGAACGGGTCGTCTACCTCGCTGGCGCCGCCGCCGCGCGCGTCATGGACGCGCTGCGGGACGAGGGTCAACCCGTCGACCGTCTTCTGGCCACTGGACAGCTGGTGGTCAAGGCGGCGGAGGAGGCCTACACGCCGGGTGGCGTCTTTGATCCCGACGCCCTCCTGGACCTCCTCCGCACCTGGGTCGAGGAAGCCGCTCAGAAGGGCTGGACCGGTGTGCGCGGCGCCGGCGAGGTCGCCTGGCTTCTGGGTCGCCCGGACGTGGAGGGCCGCTGGGGTGGCTACGAGCTCCGGGTGGACGTGCTGGCCTCGCGCCTGCCCTACACCGGGCTGTGCTGCTACGACCTGCGCGTGTGTGACACCGCGGCGACCCTGATCTCCCAGGCGGTGCACCCGTTGCAGCTCGCGCCGCCCGACCCCGACGACCGGCCGTTGTTCGGTGTCCACGGCACCGCCGACGGCGGGCTCGAGCTGGCTGGTGAGATCGACTGCTGGTCCGCCGAGGAGGTGCGGGTGCTCCTGGCGACGGTCGCCGGGGACCTGGGCGCACCGGTGCTGGACGTCTCCCAGCTCCGCTTCGTCGACGTCGCCGCCATGCGGATGATCGGGGCGGCGACCGGGGACCTGGCTCGGGCCCATGGCCGTGTCGCGCTCGCCGGCACCTCGCCGACCTTCCGGAAGGTGTGGGGGCTGTTACGGCTGGACGCCCAGACGCCGGCGGCGCTGAACTGAGATGGCCGAGCTCGCCGGTGCCCAGCTGGAGCACGACGCCTTCCTGTACGGGTCCGACGAGCAGCTGGTCACGGCGATGGTGCCGTTCCTCCAGGAGGGCCTGACCCGTGGGGACGCGGCCGCCGCGGTCACGACACCGGGGAACCTTGCGCTGCTCAGGGATCGGCTGGGCGCCGACGCGCACGTCGGCTATGTCGAAGCGGCCGACTGGTACGTGCGCCCGGCCGCCGCCATCGCCCAGTTCGACGCGGCGATCCGCGAGCTGATCGACGGCGGCGCTCCCCACCTGCGGGTTGTCGGTGAGCTGCCGTTCGGCTCGACCTTGGGCGAGCACGCGTCATGGAACCGGTACGAGGCGATCGTCAACGAGGCCTTCAAGCGCGCACCATTGTGGGTGGTGTGCCTGTACGACACTCGTGCGCTCCCTGAGCAGCTGATCGAGGCGGCGCGCCGTACCCACCCGACGCTGTTTGAGGCCAGGCGACGGCGGCAGAGCGCCGACTACGTCGAGCCGGCGGTCCTGCTCGGCCAGATCCCGGAGCCCGGGATACCGGTGGCCGGTCCGCCGAGGCTGCAGCTGCGGATCGACGGCGACCCGCGCGGCTGGCGCCATTCCCTGGCTGGGGCGGTCGAGGCCGAGGCCCTGCCCCGCGGGCGCGCCGAGGAGTTCCTGATCGCCGTCGGCGAGGTGGTCGCCAACGCCTTGGGACACGGTCACGGCCTGGCCGAGCTCACCTTGTGGTCCACGAACGACGGGGTCGTCTGTGCGGTGCGCGACGACGGACCGGGCCTGGACGACCCGTTCGCCGGGTACCTCCCACCCGGGAACGACGATGCCGCCCAGGGCATGGGCCTGTGGGTCGCCAGGCAGCTCAGCGACTCGCTGGCCATCCAGTCCGGAGCCGACGGAACCACCGTGCGGCTCGGGATCGGCCGCTGAAGCCGGTCTGACGACATCAGGCCAGGCGCCTAGGAGACCTGGCTGGTGGCGACCCGGTCGAAGAGGCGGGCTGGCAGAAATCTGTTCAGAGCGAGCAGGGGCTTGGCCATGTAGCCGACGGGGTAGCGCGGTCTCGGCCTGGCGGTCTCGACGGCCTTGCGGATGGTGCTGGCGACCACCGACGGCTCCGACGCCTTGCTGGTCTCGCTGTACAGCGCGTCGGTGCTCTCGGCCAGGGCCTCGGCGAGCTCCCGGTAGGCGCCCTGGCCGGAGTACTCACGCACCCCGTCGGAGGTGACGCCGCCGAACTCGGTCTTGATGAGGCCGGGCTGGATGAGCACGACGTCGACGCCGAACCGCTTGACCTCCTGGCGGAGGGCGTCCGAGTAGCCCTCGAGCGCATGCTTGGATGCGTGGTACCAGGCCCCGAGCGGGAAGGCGATCTCCCCGCCCATCGAGGAGACGTTGACGATCCTGCCCGACCGCCGCTCGCGCATGTGCGGCAGCACCAGCTGCACCAGGCGCGCCGGCCCGAACAGGTTGACCTCGAGCTGGTAGCGGGCCTGGTCGAGCGGCACGTCCTCGGCAGCGCCGTAGAGCCCGAACCCGGCGTTGTTGACCAGGACGTCGATCCTGGCCTCCTGGTCGAGGATGGTCTGCACGACGCGCTCCAGGTCCGCGTCGCTGGTGACGTCCATCGCCAGGGCGTGACCACCGGCGGCGCTGACGGCGTCCAGGCTCTGGACGCGGCGGGCGCCGCCGTAGACGGTGTGGCCGGCGCGCAGCAGCTCCAGGGCGGTGGCGCGCCCGATCCCCGACGAGGCCCCGGTGACGAGAACGATCTTCGACATGGCCGCCCATGCTGGCATGCCACTGACCGCGGTGCCACAGTTGGCGGGCCCACAGGGCAAGCTGTCGCCGCCGAAGGGGAGGACCGCCGTGAAGCTCGGTCTGCACTACTGGAACTACTCGATCCCGTCTGACCCGGCGGAGATGGCCGCCACCCTCTCCGAGGCGGCGCGGGTCGCGGAGGAGGCTGGGTTCTCGGGCTTCACCGTGATGGACCACTACTTCCAGATGGAGTACGCGGGCTCGGCCGCCGAGCCGATGCTGGAGGCCTACACCACCCTCGGCTATGTCGCGGCCAGGACCCAGCGGATGACCCTCGGGGTGCTCGTCAGCGGCGTGATGTACCGCCACCCCGGGCTGCTGGCCAAGATTGTGACCACCCTCGACGTGCTGTCGGGGGGCCGGGGACGGCTTGGCATCGGGGCCTCCTGGTACGAGCGCGAGCAGGTCGGCCTGGGCGTGCCCGTCGTGCCGGTGGCGGAGCGGTTCGAGCGGCTGGAGGAGACGCTACAGATCTGCCTGCAGATGTGGAGCGACGACAACGGGCCGTTCAACGGTCGCCACTACCAGCTCGCCGAGACGCTGTGCGGCCCTCAGCCGCTCACCCGGCCGCATCCGCCGATCCTGATCGGTGGCGGGGGCGAGAAGAAGACCCTGCTGCTGGTGGCCCGCTACGCCGACGCCTGCAACGTGTTCGGGAGCAGCCCCGCCGACGTCGCCGGCAAGCTGGACGTGCTGCGGTCCCACTGTGAGGCCGAGGGACGCGACTACGACCGGATCGAGAAGACCGTGCTGGCGGTGATCCCGGCCCTGGCCGACGTCGACGCGTTCCTGGCCACGGCCCGCGAGTACGCCGCCCTCGGGGTGACCGAGCTCGAGGTCATGCCCGACCGGCACCCGGTCGAGTTCGCCGAGCAGATCGCCGAGCGGGTGCTCCCGGGTCTCGCCGACATCTGACCGGCTAGGGCGAGGCCTGCCTTCGGCATGCCTGGCTGGCGATGGTGTAGTCGCGCAATGCGAGGAAGAGTCGCTCGTCGCGGACATTCCTGTTCAGTCTGGAGATCACCTCGTCGGCCAGCTCGGCGGTCTCGACGCACTGCTGCGGGACCGAGGTGACGGTCTGGGTGACGGCGGCGTGGGTAGTGGACGGGACGGCAGTGCCGGCGCGGGCAGTCGGCACGGGAGTCAAGTGGCCGCCGATGTCCTGGCCCCGCTGCACCCCGATAAGGAACCCGACGCCGAGGGCCAGGACCAGGACCAGCAAGAGGTTGACGGCCAGGACCAGTCGTCGCTGGGGCCTGCGAAGGAGCGAGGTAGCCGGCGAGGACGGCGACGGAGCGGGCTGCTGCTCCGGCTCCTCGGGCACGGGGTCGGCGTGGAGGAGGATCACCCGTAGGGCGCTGGTCGCGTCGACCTGGGTGGCGCTGCCCTCCCGAAGCGCGTTGCCGGCCGCGTAGAGGCGGTGGTCGAGGGCAGTTTCGGCCGCTCGAAGGTCGTCGTAAAAGTTCATGTCGACCTCCGGTCGGGCCCGGTGCCGAGCAGGCGGGCGAGCTTTCGGCGGCCCTGGTGGAGCTGGGCCTTGATGGTGCCGGGGGCGCGACCCAGGGCGACGGCGATCTGGGCGATGCTGTAGTCCTCGTAGTAGTGGAGAGCGATCACCTGCGCCTGGCTGGGGGGCAGGGTGCGGATGGCCTCCCAGACCTCGGCGTGGTCGTCGGACAGCTTGATGATGTCGTCCGCGTACTGGACCACCGAGTTGCGCTCACGGGTCTGCTGGCGGAGGTAGGACCGCAGGAACGAGCCCCGCTGGTTGAGGGCGACCTTGCGGACCCAGGCGCGTGGGTTGTCGAGACCGCCGACCCGGGCCCAGTCACGGTAGGCGACCAGGAACGTCTCCTGGGCGAGCTCCTCGGCAACCAGACGGCTCCGGAGCAGCCCCTGCAGCAGGCCGACCACTCTGGGGTATTCGCGGAGGTAGAACTCGTCGAACGGTTCTTGTCCCATCTTGTCTGCTAACTCGCTCCAGCGATCCGGCCGGTTTAGTGGTCCGGCGAACCGGGCTCGCAGGCCCGGTTGCGCTTGGGGTTAGGCTTGCCTAAAAATTGAGCGCTGGTGCGCCGACGGCGCGGGACGAGGAGAGCTTGCATGGGTGAGGCGGGTCGGGTCGAGCCCTGGACCGGCGGGGTCGGGCGGGTGGTCGCCGCGCTCGGGCTCGGGGCCGTGCTGCTGCTGGCCGGGTGCGGGAAGGACGACGGGGCAGGAGTCCGCAGTGAGGGCTCGGCCAGCGGGTCGGGCACCGGGTCGGGCACGGGGTCGGGCACCGGGTCGGGGCTGGCCGGGCAGGACCTGAGCGGCACCACCAACGACCAGCTGGTCCTCAAGGCGGTGGCCGACTACAAGACCTGGGTCGTGGCCGAGGTCGATGCGCTGGTCGCCGACACGGCCAAGTTCACCGACGCGGTCAGGGCCGGGGACGTGGCCGAGGCCAAGAAGCAGTACGCCCCCAGCCGGGTCCGCTGGGAGCGGATCGAGCCCATCGCCGGCCTGGTCGAGGAGATCGACGGCGCCGTCGACGCCCGGGTGGACGACTTCGAAGGCGTCGACGACCCCGCGTTCACCGGCTGGCACCGGCTCGAGTACCACCTGTGGGAGAAGGGCTCGACCGCCGGCGCCAAGACCTTCGCCGACCGGCTGGACAAGGACCTGGCCACCCTCGACCAGAAGATGAAGGGCCTCGAGTTCCCGCCGGCGGCGGTCGCCCTCGGCCCGGCCGAGCTCATCGAGGAGGTCTCCGAGGGCAAGATCACCGGCGAGGAGGACCGCTACTCGCACACCGACCTGTCGGACTTCGCCGCCAACGTCGACGGCTCCAGGAAGCTGCTCGAGCTGCTCACCCCGTCCCTGCAGGCCAAGGACGCCACCCTGACCTCCGAGATCACGGCCGGGTTCGCAGCCGTCGACAAGAGCCTGTCCGAGTACGCCAACCCCGACGGCAGCTTCGACCTGTACACGGCCCTTCAGGCCGAAGACAAGACCCGCATGCAGGCCGAGCTGGCCGACCTGTCCGAGAAGCTGGCCCGCATCCCCGGCGTGCTCGGCCTCAAGGGCTGACCGGTATGCGCGGCGACCACCCCACCGGAGCACGCCCGGCCAGGCTCGGGCGGCGGGCCTTCCTCGGGTCGGCGGCGCTCGGGTCGGCCGCCCTCGGCGCGGCCGCGCTGGCCGGCTGCACCTCCGACGAGGCGAGCGGGCAGGGCCCGGGCCGCCGGGTGCCGTTCCTCGGTGACCACCAGCCGGGGATCGACACCCCGGCGGCCCATTTCGGCCTGCTGGCCGCGTTCAACCTGGTCAGTGAGGACCGGGCCCGCCTGGCCAGGAGCCTCCGCGACCTCACCGACGAGGCCAGGGCGCTGATGGAGGCCCGGCCGCCGGAGCGGCGCGACACCGCCTACCCGCCGGCCGAGACGGGCATGCTCGGGCCCGGCGGGCGGACCGACGGCCTGGCCGTCACCCTCAGCGTCGGGGCGTCGCTGTTCGACGACCGCTTCGGGCTGGCCGGCCGCCAGCCCACGGAGCCGGTCCGGATGCCGTTCCTGTCCAACGACCGCCTCGACCCGGCCCAGACCCACGGCGACCTGCTGCTGTCCCTGTCGGCCGACCAGCCCGACGTGCTGCTCCACGCCCTGCGTCAGCTCATGCGCCGGACCAGGGACAACCTCGTCCTGCACTGGATGCTGGACGGCTACAACCGCCCCGACGCCGCGCCGGTCCCGGGCCGGACCGACAACCGCAACCTGCTCGGGTTCAAGGACGGCACGGCCAACCTCGACACCACCGACAAGGACCTGATGGACGAGCTGATCTGGGTCGGTGCCGACGACGGCGAGCCCGCCTGGGCGGTCGGCGGCAGCTACCAGGCGGTCCGCATCATCCGCATGTTCGTTGAGTTCTGGGACCGCACCCCCCTGAACGAGCAGCAGAAGATCATCGGCCGCGACAAGGCGAGCGGCGCCCCGCTCGGCCAGGACCGCGAGAGCGACGACCCTGGCTACGGCGACGACCCGGCCGGCCGGCGGGTCCCCCTCGACGCCCACATCCGCATGGCCAACCCGAGAACCGCCGGGACGGCCGGCAGCCGCATCCTGCGCCGCGGCTTCAACTTCTCCCGCGGCTTCGACAACGCCGGGCGGCTGGACCAGGGCCTCGCCTTCGTCAGCTACCAGAGGAGCCTCAGCAAAGGGTTCCTGGCCGTCCAGGCCCGGCTCAAGGGCGAGCCCCTGGAGGAGTACATCCTCCCGGTGGGCGGCGGCTTCTTCTTCGCCCTCCCCGGGGTCACCTCCGAGGACGCCTGGCTCGGCCAGCAGCTGCTCGCCTGAGGCCGGCCCGGGCGCTCCGCTGTCCGGTCTGTCGGGTAAGGTGGGCCCATGTGCGGACGGTTCAGTTCCACGAGCCAGCTCCAGTTCCTGCTCGAGCAGTTCCGGGCCGAGCCCATGGGGGTCGAGGGCCACCAGCCGAGCTGGAACGTGGCCCCGGCCAGCGACATCCTGGTCGTGACGGCCTCGGCCGAGGGCGCCCGGCAGCTCCGGGCCCTGAAGTGGGGTCTCGTGCCGCGCTGGGCCAAGGACCCCAGCGGGGCCAACCGGATGATCAACCTGCGGGCCGAGACGGTGCGGGAGAAGAAGGGCTGGAAGAGCACCCTGGCCCGCAAGCGCTGCATCATCCCCATCGACGGCTTCTACGAATGGCAGGACCAGGGCAAGGGCCAGCGCAAGCAGCCCTTCTACATCACCTCACGGGACTTCAGCCCGCTGGCCCTGGCCGGGCTCTGGGCGACCTGGCGCGACCCCTCCGACAGCGGTGAGGAGCTGTTCACCTGCACCATCCTGACCACCTCGGCCAACGACCTGATGGAGTCGGTGCACCACCGCATGCCGGTGATCCTGGCCCCCGAGGACTGGGACGCCTGGCTCGACCCGGAGAACACCGACACTGACGAGCTGGCCAAGCTGCTCGTCCCAGCGCCCGAGGAGATGCTGACCCTCTGGCCGGTGGACAAGGCCGTCGGCAACGTCCGCAACAACCGCCCCGAGCTCCAGGAGCCGCTCGAGGGGCACCAGCCGATCACCGCCTAGGCCGACGGCGCCACGCTGGCCGCCCGGCTCACCCGGCGACCAGCGAGGCCAGCGGTGTCTCGGCCATGCGGTCGAGCACGGCCACCCGCCCCTCCGGGTGCAGCTCCGGGGCCAGGCGGGCGAACTCGTCCACGTCGCCCAGGTTGCCCTCCATCAGGTCGTAGTGCATCGGCACGACCGTCCCGGCCCCGGCGTCGCGGGCCAGGGCCAGGGCCTCCCCGGCGTCCAGGTTGCCGACGACGTCCTGGGCCTCGCGCTGGGAGTCCCGGCCGTTGATGGGCAGGAGGGCGACGTCGACCCGGTGGCCCTGGAGCAGCTCGGCCAGGCCGTCCCAGCGCAGGGTGTCGCCGGCGTGGTAGAGGCGGCCGTCAGGGGTCTCGACCACGTAGCCGAGGTAGCGGACCTGGTCGCCGTCGCCGGGCAGGCCGTGGGTGTAGGCGTCGGCCACGTGCACGCCGTGCAGGGCCGGGACCGGGTGGACGGTCACGTCCCCGGCCGCGATGGGCTCGCCCGGCCGGGCCGCGACCAGGCGGCCGCCGGGCAGGCCGGCCTCGGCGGCGTCGGGCACGGCCGGGGCCGGCACGACCACCAGCACCCGGTCGTCCAGCTCCAGCAGCGCGCGCAGGCCCGGGGCGTCGAGGTGGTCGAGGTGCTGGTGGGTGGTCAGCACCAGCTCGGTCCCGGCCAGGTCGCTGGCGGCCACCGGCGACGGGAACCGCCGGCCCGGGTGGTCGGAGAGGAACGGGTCGATGGCCAGGCGGGTCGCAGGGGTGCGGAGCAGGAAGCCGGACTGGCCGATCCAGGTCAGCCGGGCAGTCACCGGGACGTCCCATCCGGTGCCGGGAACCTGGTCCGGGTCCAGGTGTAGTGCGGCTGGCGCTGCCCCGGGGCCAGGGCCGAGCCCGGCCGAGCCGCCGGCTCGGCCGGGCCGAGCAGGCGCAGCAGGGTCCCGGCGGGGGCGAAGGCGTCGTCGACCGCCTCCAGAGGCGCCCCGGGGTCCAGCCCGGCCTCCTCCACCGCCCGGGCGCAGGCCGCGCCAAGGTCCCCGTCCAGCAGCTCTCCCACGATCGCGGGCAGGGTCTCGGGGTCCTGGAGCAGCCAGGAGTGGGTCGCCCCGTGGACCACGACCAGCTCCCCGCCGGTGCGGCGGGCGGTGTCGCGGGCCGCCGACAGCGGGACCACCAGGTCGCAGTCGCCGTGCACGGCCGCCACGGGCATGGACGTCCGCCCGACGAGGTCGAGCAGGGGCGCGCTGGCGGCGGCGTACAGGGCCGACAGGCCGGGCCCGAACAGCCGCCAGGGAGCGGTCAGGTGGCCGACCATCACCGGGACGGCCAGGCGGCTGAGCTTGGCCGCCTGCCCCAGGTCGCGGGCGAACGGCACCGTGCCCAGGGTGTCGGCCAGCAGCATCGCCCCGAGGACCCCGACCGACGGCGGTGCCCACCCGACCAGGCGGACCAGGCTGTCCCAGGGCGCGCCGACGCTGGCGTCGACCAGCAGCAGGCCGACCACCCGCTCGGGGCTGCGGGCGGCCAGCTCGGTCACCAGCCGGCCCCCCAGCGAGTGGCCGGCCAGGACGGCCCGCCCGACCCCGAGCTCGTCCAGCACCCGGCCGAGCAGGCGCCCGTACTCGTCCAGGCCCTTGCCGTCGTCGGAGAGCCCGCTGCCGGCGACGTCGACCGCCACCACCCGGAACCCGGCCGCGGCCAGCCGGCTGAGGGTCTGCACGTACATCCGGTCCGTCAGCAGCAGCCCGCTGGCCAGGACCAGGGGGATGCCGTGGCCGCCGACGGCCACGCCGACGCGGCGCCCGCCGACGGTCAGGCGGTGCCGGACCAGCCGCGGGCCCGCGGCCGCCGGCAGGGCAGGTTCCCCGGCGCCGTCGCCCCCGGTTCTGTCGGTCCCGATCATCGCGCCGCCCGGCTCCCGCGCTCTCCGGCAACACACCTGTCACCCGCCGGTTACCTCAAGTATGCAAGCTGGAACCAAGGGCTGCAGCATTGGCCCATTCCAGGTGATACTGGCCGGGACCCGATCGGGATGTGTGAGCACGATGACTGACAACCACACGCGCACCGCGACCCTGTACCGCCGACTCGCCGGCAGCTACGACCTGTCCACCGCCTGGCTCGAGCCGTACCGGCGGCGCGCCGTCTCCCAGCTCCGCCTGCACCCGGGGGACGTGGTCCTGGACGTCGGCTGCGGCACCGGGATGAGCTTCGAGCCGATCCAGTCCGCCATCGGCCCCACGGGCCGGCTGATCGGGATCGAGCCGATCCCGGAGATGCTGGCCTCGGCCCGGGCCAGGGTCGCCGACGCCGGCTGGGAGAACGTCGACCTGCTTGAGGCCGGCGCCGAGGAGGCGGCCGTCCCGGGGCCGGTCGACGCGGTGCTGTTTGCCTTCACCCACGACGTGGTGCAGTCCCCCAGGGCACTCGCCAACATCCTCGGACAGGTGCGCCCGGGCGGGCGCCTGGCCGCCGCCGGACCCAAGTGGACCACCTTCGCGCCCCAGCTCAACCCGCTCGTGTGGCAGGTCGCGAGCCGGTTCGTGACCAGCTTCGAGGGCTTCCGGCGGCCGTGGGCCGAGCTGGAGCGGGCCGTGCCCGGCCTCTGGGTCGAGGAGGCCTACTTCGGCTGCGTCTACCTGGCCTGGGGTGGCGTGCCCAGGAATACTGGTGGGGTGAGCAACCACCTCCACCTCGCCGACCTGGCCGGTCTGGCCGGCCGCCACCTCGGCTACAGCAGCTGGCACGACATCACCCAGGAGGACGTGTCCCGGTTCGCCGCCCTCACCGACGACGAGCAGTGGATCCACGTCGACCCCGAACGGGCCGCCGCCGGGCCGTTCGGGGCCACCGTCGCCCACGGGTTCCACACTCTGGCCCGGTTCACCGCGCTGCTTGGCGAGATCCTGGTCGTCGACGGGGTCGAGACCACCCTCAACTACGGCGTCAACCGGGTCCGGTTCCCAGCCCCGGCCCGGGTCGGCGGCCGCCTGCGCATGGGCCTCGAGGTCAACGCCGTCGAGCAGGCCGGCGACGGCGTCCAGGTCCTCTACGGCGCCACCTTCGAGGTCGAGGGCCAGGCCAAGCCGGTCTGCGTGGCCGAGGTGATCTTCAGGTACTACGGGTGACCCCGGCCCGCCGGGGCCCCACGGCCGACCAGCGGCTGGGGCGGGCGGCGCTCGCCACGGCCCTGGTGTTCGCCGTCAACGGGTTCCTGCTGGCCTCGTGGGTCTCCAGGCTGCCGGCGACCCGGGACCGGCTGGGGGCGAGCGCGGCCGAGCTGGGGCTGGCGCTGCTGACCCCGGGGTTCGGGTCGCTCCTGTCCATGCCCTTCAGCGGGCGCTGGTGCCGCCGGTTCGGGAGCCGGGCGGTGATCGCCACCACCACGGTGGCCGCCTCGCTGGCCCTGGTCGCCCTGGCGGTGGTGCCGACGCTCGTCGCACTCGGGCTGACCTTGTTCGTGTGGGGGTCGTTCTACGGGTCATGGGACGTGGCCATGAACGTCCACGGCAGCGCCGTCGAGCAGCGCGCGGCCCGCGAGTGGATGCCCCGGTACCACGCCTGCTGGAGCGTCGGCGGCATCGCCGGCGCCGCCTGCGGCGCCCTCGCCGCCCAGGTCGGCATGCCCCTTGCCCTGCACTTCAGCATCGTCGCCGTGCTCTGCACGGCCCTTGTGATGGTCGCCCTCCGCAGCTTCATCGAAGACCGCACCGAAGCCGCCGAGCTCGCGCCGGCGGCCGCCGCCGCCGTTCCGACCCCCGAGGCCGGTGCGACCCTCGACCCGACCCCCGGGACCGCGGTCGCCCTCGACCGGGGCACGCCGCAGCCGCCCGACCCGGTGCCAGGCCCCCCGGAGGGGGAGAGTAGCCCATGGCCCGGCGTGGCGGCGGCGGATGTCCACAGCCCCCGGCGGGAGCGGGGCCGGGGCGCCGGCGGAGGGCGGGGCCGGCGTCTGGGTGGGGGGCGGGGGCGGCGCCTGGGCAGGGAAGGGGGGCGGGAACCGGCCGGGGGGCGGGGGCGGGAACCGGCCAGGGGGCGGGTCCTCACGGGGCGGTTGTTGCTGGTCGGGGTGGTGACGTTGTGTGCGACCACGCTGGAGGGGGCGGCGGCGGACTGGCTGGCGCTGTACCTGACTGATGAGCGGGCGGCGACGGCGTCGCTGGCGGCGGCTGGGTATGCGGTGTTCGCGGTGGCGATGGCGGGGGGGCGGTTCTCGGGGACGGTGGTGGCGGAGCGGCTGGGGCGGGATGGGGCGGTCAGGGTCGGGGGGCTGGTGAGCTTTGTGGGGGTGCTGGTCACGGTGCTGGGGCCGGGGCTGGTGTCGGTGTATGTGGGGGCGGCGTTGTGGGCGCTCGGGGTGTGTCTGGTGTTCCCGGCGGCGGTCAGTGCTGGGGGGGAGGCTCCCGAACGGCCCGCTGACGCTATCGCCGCGGTGACCACGATCGGGTATGGGGGGTTCCTGATCGGGCCGCCGCTGATCGGGCTGCTGGCCGAGCAGGTCGGGCTCGGGCGGGCCCTGCTCGTGCTGCTCGTGCTGGCCGGGGGGATCGCCGCCCTGGCCCCGGCGGTCCGTTCCCGCCGGCCCAGCGCAGGGCTCGTCGGGCGGGGTGGGGAGCCGGGGCTGGCCAGCTCGGACAGCGTGCAGGCCCCGCCGCTGCGTCGGGACTAGGGAGTGCTGAGCAGGCATCGACACGCCTGCCATACTTCGGTTCATGGATAGCAGTCCGGGCCAGGTGATCGGGACCGCCCGCGATGTGACCCCGCCGGGGGGCCGGCGGAGCCGCCGCCGGCGGCGGCCGACCGGGGAGCCGCCGCCGCTTCCGCGCCACCTGGAGACCACCGGCGTCGGCTGGCTGGTCGCCGCGGTCGGGCTGATGGCGCTGTCGCTGCTGGTGTTCACCGCCGGCCGCTACGGGCGCGGGGTCTCCTTCACGGTCGTCGACAACTGGGTGCTGGAGTGGCTGGCCGCCCGGCGGAGCCCGGGGCTGACCAGCCTCATGCGCGGGCTGACCGAGGTGCTCGGCACCATCTGGACAATCAAGGTGCTGGCCTGGTTCACCGTGATCATGCTGATCGTCTACAAGCGATTCCGGCACCTGGTCGTCGGGGTCGTCTCGGTCCAGCTCGTGAGCCTGGTGGTGATCGCCCTCTCGGCGGCGATGCGCAGGCCGCGGCCCTTCGGGGTGGCCATCGAGGGAAGCTGGGCCGGCTGGTCGATGCCGTCGCGGCCCGTCGCCTACCTGTCCGCGATCAGCGTGACCGTGCTCTACAGCCTGGTCCCCAAGGGGCGCTGGCGGCAGACCGGCAAGTGGGTCGCCACCGGGCTGGTCAGCCTGCTCGCGGTCGCCCGCATGTACCTGGGCGTCGACGCCCCCAGCGACGTGCTGGTCGGGGCGGCGATCGGGGTCACCATCCCGCTGCTGGCCTTCCGCTGGTTCGTGCCCAACGAGGTCTTCCCGGTCAGCTACCGGCGGGGCCGCAGCGCCCACCTGGACGTCGGCGGGGCCCGCGGCCAGGCCATCCGGCGTGCCCTCCAGGACCAGCTCGGCCTGGAGATCGAGGAGGTCACGCCGTTCGGGCTG
>JASLIH010000564.1 GCA_030152105.1 Actinomycetes bacterium | reverse complement strand
TAATCTGCGGGAGCCGCCTGGTCACCGGCGTGCGCCTTGAAGGTCGCCCACACCTTCGGCGAAGCTGGGACAATCCAGCTCAGGCATCGACCACCGGGGGACCATGCGCGAACCACATCGGGTCCAGGCCGGGCCGCCCCGCCCGCGATGATGGCGAGCCCGCGGGGCGGCCAGCCGGTCACGATCCTGTTCACCGACGTGCAGGGGTCGACCCAGCTCAGGGCGCGGCACGGTGACCGGATCGCCGACGGGATGCTGCACGACCACGAGGGGATCGTCCGGCGGGCCATCGGCGCGAACGGCGGCGCCGAGGTGGTCTTCCTCGGCGACGGGTTCATGGCCACTTTCGGCACGCCGGCGGCCGGCCTGAGCTGCGCCGTCGCCATCCAGCGAGCCCTCCAGCAGTACGGGCGGGACAACCCCGACCGCCGCATCCGGGTCCGGATCGGGCTGCACCACGGTGTGGCCGTCGAGCGCGACGGCACCCTCTACGGTCAGGCCGTCAATGCCGCCTCCCGGGTCATGTCCGAGGCGTTCGGAGGCCAGATCCTGGTCACCGCGGCCGTGCGGGACTCGGTCAAGGCGACGGGAGGCTTCTCGTTCGTGGACCGCGGGCTCTACTGGCTCCGCGGGTTCCCCGACCGCTGGCGGCTGTACGAGGCGGAGTGGGGACGCGACGAGACCGGCGGCGCCATCAGGCCCGTCCAGACCCCGTTCATCGGCCGCGAGCGGGAGCGGGCCGACCTGCGCCGGGCGGTCGAGGACGCCCGGGTCGGGCACGGCTCGTTCGTGCTGGTCTCGGGCGAGGCCGGGGTCGGCAAGACCCGGCTGTTGCAGGAGATCGACGCCGAGGCGGACGCCCGCGGGCTGCGGGTCCTGACCGGTCACAGCGCCAAGGACGAGGGCCAGGCGCCGTACCTGCCCTTCACCGAGATGATCGAGCAGGGCATGGTGACCCCGCGCAGCCCGGCCACCCTGCGCCACTCCCTCGGCGAGGCGGCCTCCGAGATCGCCCGCATCGCCCCCGCCCTGCGACTGGTCGTCCCCGAGATCCCGGCGCCGCTGGACCTCCCACCCGAGCAGGCCCGTCGCTACCTGTGGCTCAGCATGCGGGAGTTCATCGGGCGGGCCGCCACCGAACGCCCGCTCCTGCTCGTCTTCGAGGACCTCCACTGGGCCGACGAGTCGACCCTGCTGCTGCTGGAGTACCTGGCCCCGAACCTGCCCGACATGCCGGTGATGGTCGTCGGCACCTTCCGGGACAACGAGGTCGAGCCGTCCTCACCGCTGACCCGGATCCTCAACCAGCTGGTGCGCGAGCGGCTGGCGACCCGCCTCGCGCTGCGACCGCTGACCGAGGCGGACGTCGCGGCGCTGGTGGCCGGACTGACCGGGCAGAAGCCCCCGGCCGCCTTCGTGCACGGCATCTACGCCCAGAGCGAGGGCAACCCGTTCTTCGCCGAGGAGATCTACCTCCACCTGGCCGAGTCGGGCGTGCTCTTCGACGACCAGGGCCGGTTCCGCGACGACCTCCGCATCGAGGACCTCGAGGTCCCCTCCAGTGTCCGCATGGTTGTCGGGGAGCGGCTGGCCCGGCTGTCGGACGCCGCCCAGCGGGCGCTGCTCGCGGCCGCCGTGCGGGGCCGGGTGTTCGAGCTGGACCTGGTCGAGCGGGTGGCCGGCGAGCCCGGCGGCGACCTGCTCGACGCCTTCGACGAGGCCGAACGGGCCCGGCTGATCACCCCCTCCAAGAGCGGGGCGTCCAGCTACACCTTCGCGCACGAGCTGATCCGCCAGACCCTGCTGGCCAACGCCTCGACCATCCGCCGGCGCAGGCTCCACCTCGCCATCGCCGCCGCGATCGAGGCGGTCCACGCCGACGATCTGGAGGCCTACGCGGCCGACCTCGCCTACCACCTGGCCCGGGGCGGAGCGGGCGGACAGGACGGCCGGCTCGTCCGCTACCTGCGCATGGCCGGCGACCGGGCGATGGAGACGGCCGCCTACGCCGAGGCCGCCGACCACTTCGCCCGGGCCGTCTCGCTGCTCGAGCGCGAGCCGGGCGCCCAGAAGGAGGACCGGGGCACCCTGGCCGAGCTGGTCGAGCGGCTGGCCATGGCCCTGCGCAGCCAGGGACGCTGGGACGAGGCGCTCAAGGTCATGGACGAGGCCCTCCGGCTGTACGAGGCCCTCGGGCGCACCGAGGCGCTGGGGCGGCTCTGCGGTGTGATGTCCTACCAGCTCGGCTGGGCCGCCAAGTGGGAGGAGGCGGTCGCGGTGGCCAGCCGCGGGCTGGCCGCGCTCGGCGACCTGCCCAACCCTGACCGGGCCCGGCTGCTGGCCGCCGCCGCGTGGGTGAGCGGGCTGGCCGGCGACTACGCCGGCGCGACCGGGATGTTCGCGGCCGCCCGGGAGCTGGCCGGCCAGCTCGGCGACGAGGCCGCCCTGGCCGACGTGCTCCAGCTCCAGACCATCCATCACATGGCCTGGGTGGAGCTGGCGGACGGGGTGGCGGCCGGCCTGCGGGCGGCCGAGCTGTACGAGGCCACCGGCAGCCTGTGGGAGCTGACCGGGGTCCTGGCCTTCGTCGAGTACGAGCACAGGACGCTCGCCAGGCCCGAGCCGACGGCCGCCCACGCCGCCCGCCTGACCGGGCTGGCCGAGCGGGTGACGCCGATGGCCGAGCGGCTCGGCCATCTGGGGGCCGAGTTCCTGGTCGGGGCCAGCCGCATCCGGATCGAGGGGGTCTACCGGGCCGACCTGGCCTTCATCGAGGAGATGGGCCAGCACGTGGTCGAGATCTGCGAACGCGGCGGGCTGCCCTGGCTGTACGTCGGTCATATCTACCTCGGGCTGGCCGCCCATTGGCGGGGCGACTGGGAGACCGCCGAGGGGGAGCTGCGCCTGGCCGACCAGCTCGAGGCTCCCGGGGCGATCGGCGGCCAGAGCGCCGCCCACCTCGCCCTGCACCTGGCCCGCGCCGGGCGCGGGAACGAGGCGGTCGAGATCGTCGAGGCCCGGCGACCCGGGTTCCCGGTGGCCGGCCGGACCAGCTCGATCGGGGCCTGGAACATGCTCCTCGGACTGGTCGAGGCACTCGCCCTTGCCGGCCGTTCCGAGGAGGTGGCCGCACTGCGCCCCCTGCTCGACGAGGCCCTCGCCCTCGACGACTGGATCTCGTTCGACGGCCGCCTGGTCAGCACCCGGGCCGCGATCGTCGCCACCGCCGCCCACGACTGGGACGCCGCCGAGCGCCACTTCACCACAGCCCTCACCACCGCCCAGGCCCTCGGCAACCGCATCGAACAGGTCGACCTCGGGTTCTGGCGAGCCCGCATGCTGCTCGCCCGGAACGGCCCCGGCGACCAGGAGGCCGCCACCACCCTCGCGACCGACGCGAGCAACCGCTACCGCGACCTCGGCCTCCCAAGGCACGCCGAAACCGCCGCCGCCCTCCTCGATCCGGACGCGACGAGCTGAGCAGGCCCGTAGACTGCAGCCATGCGCAGGTGCTCGAGCTGCGGGCAGGACAACCCCGGAGGGTTTCGGTTCTGCGGGGCATGCGGGTCGTCGCTGGCCGGGCCGGGCCAGCCGCCGGGCGAGGAGCGCAAGGTTGTCACGGTGCTCTTCTGTGACCTTGTCGGCTTCACCTCCCGCTCCGACCAGGCCGATCCCGAGGACGTCGGCGCCATGCTGCGCCCCTACCACACCCGGTTGCGCGGCGAGATCGAGCGGGTCGGCGGCACCCTCGACAAGCTCATCGGCGACGCGGTCATGGCGGTGTTCGGCGTCCCGGCGGTCCATGAGGACGACCCCGAGCGGGCGGTGCGGTGCGCGCTGCGCATGCTCGATGCGATTGCCGAGCTGAACCAGGCCCATCCCGCACTCGAGCTGGCGGTGCGCATCGGCATCAACACCGGCGAGGCACTGGTCGCCCTCGCGCCCGGCTCCGGCAGCGAGGGCGTGGTCGGCGACGTCGTCAACACCGCCTCCCGGCTGCAGGGTGTCGCCCCGGTCAACGGGGTGGTCGTCGGGGAGGCCACCTGGCGGGCCACCCAGACGCTCTTCGAGTACGAGCAGCTCGCGCCCGTCCGGGTCAAGGGCAAGGCTGAGGCGGTGCCCATCTGGCGGGTGGCCGGCGCCCGCAGCCGTCCGAGCGTGGACGTGGCCGAACGGCCCGCGACCCCGCTCATCGGCCGCGGTGCCGAGCTTGCGGCACTGCAACTGCGGTACCGGCAGGCCTTCAGCGAGCACGCCGTTCAGCTCGTCACCGTGCTCGGCGAGCCAGGAGTGGGCAAGTCACGGCTCGTTCGAGAGTTCGCCGCCATGGTCGATGCCCAGTCGGAGCTGGTGGCCTGGCGCGGGGGCCGCTGCCTCTCCTTCGGCGAGACCCTCGCCTTCTGGCCCCTGGGGGAGATCGTCAAGGCGCAGGCGGGCATCCTGGAGTCGGACGGCCCGCGGGAGGGAGCCGCCAAGCTGGACACCTCGGTCGCCGCCGTGGCCGGAGACTCCTCGGAGCGCGAGTGGCTGAAGGCGCGGCTCGCCCCGCTGGTCGGGCTCGCGACCGGCGCGGAGGCGTCCGCGAGCCGCGGCGAGTCGTTCATGGCGTGGCGGCGGTTCCTCCACCTGGTGGCGGCCCAGCGTCCCCTGATCCTGGTGATCGAGGACCTGCATTGGGCCCGCCCAGCCCTGCTCGAGTTCCTCGAGGAACTGGCCGACCAGCCCGGCGAGGTGGACCTCCTGCTGGTGGGGACGGCCAGGCCCGAGCTCCTCGAACTGCGCCCCGGCTGGGGTGCCGGACGGCGCAATGCGGCGACGATCTCGCTGTCGCCCCTCAGCGACGAGCAGACGGCGAAGCTGATCGCCGTGCTGCTCGGCCAGTCGATCCTGCCCGTGGAGGTGCAGTCGCTGCTGCTGGAGCGGGCCGGCGGCAACCCCCTCTATGCCGAGGAGTTCGTCCGCCTGCTCACCGACCGGGGGCTGCTGACCGGACGCGGGCACCTGGCACGGACGCCCGACCTGCTCCTGCCCGACACGATCCAGGCCTTGATCGCCGCGCGTCTCGACACCCTCGAACCGGAGCACAAGCGGCTGCTGCAGGACGCTGCCGTGTTCGGCAAGGTGTTCTGGCTGGGAGCGCTCGCGACGATGGGCAGTGTCGGCGAGGAGGAGGTCCGGGACGGACTGGCCCAGCTCGAGCGCAAGGAGCTGATCCGCCCGGCGCGGCGGTCGGCGGTGCAGGACGAGTCCGAATACACCTTCTGGCATGGGTTCGTGCGCGACGTGGCGTACGCCCAGATCCCGAGGACCGGCCGTTCCCGACGCCATCGGGCGGCCGCCGAGTGGATCCAGACCCTCGCTGGCGACCGTGTCGCCGACCGCGCCGAGCTGATCGCCTACCACTTCACCCAGGCGCTCGTCCATGCCCGTGCGGCCAGGGAGCCAGGCCTGCCGGAGCTGGAGGAGTCGGCCCGTCAGGCGCTGGTCCTGGCCGGCGACTCGACGATCGGGCTGGATGTGGCCAGGGCCGAGGCGTACTACGGCCAGGCGCTGGAGCTCTCCCAGCCGGGCACGCCCGGACGGTCCCGGGTGGTCGCCAAGGCCGGCCGGGCGGCCTTCCAGGCCGGCCGCGTCGCCGAGGCGGCCGACCTCTACGAAGAGGCGATCGCCGGCTTCGCCGCGGACGGTGACCTGGTGGGACGGGGCGAGGCGCTGAACCGGCTGTCGTCGGTGCTGTGGAACCAGGGGGAGGCCGGCCGCTCCCGCGACGCCCTGGGCAGCGCCGTTGAGCTGCTGGAGCGTGCCCCGCCGGGTCCGGAGCTGTGCTCGGCCTATGCACAGATGGCCATGGACCGGGTGATGTCCGGCCACCCCCAGGAGGCGTTGGTGTGGGCGGACAAGGCCCTCGCCCTGGCCGACCAGCTCGGCGGGCTGCCCGAGGAGCGGCTGCGGGCCCTGGACTCCCGCGGGGTCGCGCGGGGCGACCTGGGAGACCTCGGCGGGATGGACGACCTCCGCGCGGCCCTCACCATTGGCCTGGAGGTGGGCGCCGGCTACGACACGGCGGTGGTCTACAACAACCTGATCGAGCCGCTGTGGCTCAGCGAGGGCCCCGCCGCGGCCCTGGCGATGTGCCAGGAGGCCATCGAGTTCACCGAGCGACGTGGCCTCGGTGAGGGGACCGCGTGGATCCGGTCGGCGACCCTGACCCCGTTGCTGGACCTTGGCCGCTGGGACGAGGCGGTGGACTCCGCCGACGCCCTGATCGCCTGGGAGCGCGACCACGGCGGCCAGTACATGTCGGAGATGGCCCACCAGATCAAGGCGACGGTCCTGCTGTGGCGCGGCGGGGTGGACGCCGCCCGCGTGCTGGCGCGGGAGTTCCTGCCACGAGCACGCGCGATCGACGACCTGCAGCTGCTGGTGCCCGCGCTCGCCGTGGCCGCGGCCGTGGAGCAGGCGGCCGGCGACCACACGGCCGCGCGCGGTCTCCTCCAGGAGGTGCAGCGGCTGGTCGGCGACCGGGGCGGCGGCCGCTGGTACCTGGGCCAGTACGTCGCCGAGCTGGTGCGGGTCTGTCTTGCCCTGGGCGACCGCGGCACCGCCGAGGCCCTCGCCGCCCAGGCGCACGACGGCGTCGCCCGCAACCGACATGGGCTCCTCACCGCACGTGCCGCCCTTGCCGAGGCCGACGGGGCGCTGGACCAGGCGGCGCGGCGCTACGACGAGGCGGCGGCCCGCTGGGCGGACTACGGCCACCAGCTCGAGCGGGCACGGGCACTGCTCGGCGCTGGACGGTGCCTGCTCACCCTCGGCCAGCCGGCCGGACGGCACCGACTGCGGGACGCCCACGCGGTGCTGACGGCACTGAACGCCGGGCCGCTCCTGGCTGAGCTCCAGTTGTGGGCACCAGATGACGCGGGCTCCGCTGAGGACCGGTCCACGAGCTAGGTGTGGACACGCCCATGACCGGCACCGTGCAGACCATGTCGGCTCAGGGCAGGTCGAGGACCTTCAGCAGATCGCGGAAATCCGTGATCGTGTGGTCGGGCTCGCAGTCGAGGTGGGTGCCCGCTCCCTGGTCGGAATCGAACATGACGGTCCGCATCCCGGCCGCCTGGGCTCCGTAGATGTCGCGGTACATGTCGTTGCCGACGTAGAGGGCGTGCTCGGCGGCAACTCCCATGCCGTCGAGGGCGAGCTGGAAGAGCCGCCGGTCGGGCTTGCGGTACCCGTGGTCGCCGGAGACGACGATCGGGTCGAAGTAGTCGAGCAGACCGACCTTGTGGAGCTCGGCGCGCGCGTATGCGCTCTGCGCGTCGGTGACCGTGGCGAGCGGGTAGCGCTCGCGCAGCACGTCGAGCACCTCGCGCACGTGCGGGTACAGACGGAGCCGGCAACGAGAGATGCCGCGGTACATCTCGGCCAGGAACAGGGGCATCTGCTCGAGCTTCTCGGCCGGCAGGGCGCGAGTGAACTCCGTCAGGTGCGCCTGCAGGATGCTGCGCCAGATGCCGACGGCGTCGAACTCCGGATGCTCCTCCGGACTGGCCTGCTGTTGCTCCTTCAGGTGCTCGAAATAGAGGTCCCGGACCTGGTGTCGGTGCAGGTCGATGCCCTGGTAGGTGAGGAAGTGGGCGATGGATCGGAAAATCTGCTCCATACCGTCGTCGGTCAGGATCCTGACCAGGGTGCCGTTCACGTCGAAGGCGACCGCTCGGATGTCCATACCCACAAGGGTACGGGGTGCCGGTCGTCGGGCGGTATCGCTCAAGCGGCTCGGAGCAGCTTCTTCGCCCGCCTTACGAGCCTTCCGCCATAGTCCCGGCCGATGTAGTCGTTTCGCGCGATCCGCAGCAGGTTCAGCCCCATGTAGTACGGCGCCCGTGCGGTGATCGACTCGAACGTTCGCTCCCGATCGGGGAAATGGCAGCTGTACTCCCAGAGAAAATGCCCGATGAACGGCTCCGCGCGGCGCCAG
>JASLIH010000533.1 GCA_030152105.1 Actinomycetes bacterium | reverse complement strand
CCCGGCCACCGACGAGCACCAGTCGGTCCACCTCGACTACCCCTACCCGGACGCCCAGCGCGACCTCAACCGGTGGCTGCCCCTGGTCAAGTGGTTGCTGGCCATCCCTCACTACATTGTGTTGTTGGTCCTGGACATCGTGGCGTTGGTGGTGGTGATCCTGGCGTGGTTCGCGATCTTGTTCACCGGTCGCTACCCACGAGGGATGTTCGACTTTGTGGAGGGTGTCATCCGCTGGCAGAACCGGGTGATCGCCTATGCCTGGGTGCTGGTCACCGACCGCTACCCACCGTTCCAGCTCAGCCAATAGGTCCGGCTCCGGGGTCCTTCACTTCTGGCCGCCACGGAGCCGGCAGCCAAGCAGGATCGTCGCGAGGAGCGCGGCTCCGATCGCCCACCACCGGAAGAAGGCAAACCGGCCGCCGGACCAGCACGGCAGCGCCAGCGCGCCGCTGAGGTTCCTTCCGGCGCACGACCGGGCCACCGACAGCATCATCATTGGCTAGCCGTGCCACCAAGAAGGGCCAGAGGGTGACAAGGACCTGGACCCGCCGCTGCCGTTAGTGGCAGCCGATCGACCGGCGGTCGCGGGTCTGGCCGTCGGTGCCCTTGTGGGCGCCGACCCAGCGGTCGGGGTACAGGACCATCTTGTAGACGCCGAAGACGGCCGCCCGGGCGACGGAGTTGGGGTGGACCGAGGTGATCGGGACCAGGGAGCGGCCGCCGGTGCCGGCGATGACCGTCCAGGGTGCGTGGTCGTCGACCTGGCCCATGGTGCGCATGGGCTTGAGGCGTTCGTACACGTGGTTGTGGCCGTTGAGGACGAGGTCGACCCCGCCGGCGACTAGCTGGGCCCAGAGGTGCTTGAGCTCAGCCTTGCCGGTGTGGGCGCCGGTGGAGGAGCGGTAGGGGTGGTGGAAGAAGGCCAGGGTGCAGCGCTGGTGGTGACTGGTCAGGTCGTGCTTGAGCCAGGCCCACTGGGCCGATCCGTGGGCGCACGACGGCGCCCCGGCGGCGCCGCAGTTGGAGTTGAGCGCGATCGCGTGCCAGGGGCCGATGTCGAAGGAGTAGTAGCCCTTGGCGGGGTTGCCGGCTTGCCGGCCGAAGTACCGGAAATAGCCAGCCGCCGGACCGGCCGGGTCCAGGTATTCGTGGTTGCCGACCGCTGGCCGGGTCAGGTCCTTGAAGCGTCCCCAGCTGTGGTCGTAGGCGCCGAGGAAATTGGCGTACTCGCCGTGCTCGTACTGGAGGTCGCCGAGGGCCAGCACCGCGGTCGGCCGGTTCTGCTCGACGACCTTGGCGGTGGCGAGGTCGGCACGTCCACCTCCGGGCGGGCTGGCGATATCACCGGCGGCGACGAGGGTATCGGCCGCTGCGGCACCGGCCCCGATGGTGAGGAGCAGGCTGGCGGCGGCCACGATGGCCCAGAGCCGACAGGGCTTCATCGGTGGTCCTTTCTGGCGTGCGAATTACCGACATGCCAGTCCTAGACCGCCGACCTGAATAACGTCTGTCGATTACGAAAAGCCCATTCACAATGACAGGTATCAATGGATCGAACACCGACGAATTTCGGCTGAACGCCCGGCCATGCGAAGTTCAGACTCTCTGGCGCCTGGTCCGCTAGCCTGTCGGGTCGAGCGGGCGGGTCGGTCGGCGGACCAGCCAGGTCAGGCGTCACGCCGGGTCGGCGCAGGGCTTGTACGGCTTGACCGGCAGCCACCAGCCTGGGCGCTTGTCACCGAATGTTCATCGAGGACCGAAGCGCCGTCGCGGCGCCATCCGTGCGCGGGGACGGGTGCTCTGCAACAGTGGGCCCCCGCCGGTTGGGGGGGCCCTACTGGTGGCGGCGAGGGGTAGGGGCGCCGCCAGCCTGATCAGGTGCTGTAGGGGATGCGGATGGCCAGCAGCTGGCCGTCCTCCCCTGGCGGCAATGTGATCTCGATGGCCGCGGCCTGGAACTCGCGGATGAGCGTCGTCCTACTCCCTCGTCGTGGCGCCGGTCGGTTCCACCCTTGGACGCCTCCTTGCTCGAACGCCCGACACCGGTGTCCCGTCTCAGTCGAAGTTGGCCTTGTCTCACTGCAGTTGGTCGAGAATGGTCGTCTGTCTCACTGAATCTGCGCGAGGTGCCGTGAGCCAAACCGAGGACGCCAGCGTCCGGACCGTGGTCGTCGCGGTCGCCGCGAACCTGCTCGTCGCCGTGGCCAAGGCCGTCGCGGCGGTGCTCACGGGCTCGGCGGCGATGCTTGCCGAGACAACCCACTCGGTCGCCGACACCCTCAATGAGGTGCTGCTGTATGTCGGCCTGCGTCGCGGCGCCCGTCCTGCCGATGAGCGGCACCCCTTCGGCTACGGGCAGGCCCGCTACGCCTGGTCGTTGCTGGCAGCGGTTGGGATCTTCGTCATCGGCGGGCTGTTCGCGATCGCCGATGGCGTTCAGACCCTGCGCCGCCCTGAGCCCGTCACCAACGTGCCGGTCGGCGTAGCCGTGCTGCTGGTATCTGCAGCTCTGGAGGGCCTGTCGTGGCGCACGGCCCGTCGGCAGCTGCGCGCGGAGGCCGCCGCCCGCCACCTCGACCTCGGCGAGTACCTGGTCACCTCATCGGACCCCACGCCGGCGGCGGTGTTCCTGGAGGATTCGGCCGCGCTGGTCGGCATCGCGCTGGCCCTTGCTGCGCTGGTGCTCCACATCCTGACCGGGTCGGCGGTGTGGGACGGTGCGGCGAGCCTGCTCATCGGGCTGTTGCTGATCGTGGTGGCGTACCTGCTGATGCGCCGCAACGGTGCGTTGCTGATCGACGAGGCGGCCCCGGCCGACATCCGCGAGCGGCTGCGGCAGGCGGTGGCCCAGGAGCCGTGGGTGGCCGAGGTGGCCGAGCTGACCGCGGTGTACATCGGCCCCAGGCAGCTGCTGGTGCTCGCCCACGTGGTGCCGGTCGATGGTGCCGAGCTGACCGCGGGCGTAGGCCGGCTGCGCCGGAGGCTGCTGGCCGTGCCCGCAATCGCCGCGGCGGAGATCACCCCCGTCGAGCGGGCGCCGTGATCGGCTGATGGTTCGTCGGGACCACCGGGTCGGACCGGGGCGATGCCTGCTTGTCGTGAGTCAGCCGGTCGCACATGATGCTGGCTGACCCTGGCGAGGAGGCGCACATGGCGGACCAGGCGATCGGAATCGGAAGAGGGACCCGCGAGCGCCACGGCCGCCAGTGGCTGCGCGTCTTCGTCGTCGGCCTGCTGCTGTGGGCCGCCAGCGTGGTGGTCACCTTCGCGACCGGCAACACCAACCTGGTGCCGACCGTCATCCTGCTCGGCAGCTTCCTGGTGCCGGTCACCTTCGTGGTCTACGCCTTCGAGCGGCACGCCGACCAGGTCGTGACCGCTCAGCGGATCTTCGCCGCGTTCGTCTACGGCGGCGTGCTCGGGGTGCTCGGCGCCTCGGTGCTGGAGGCGGCGTTCCTTAAACAGCCGTCGGTGGCCACCTACCTTGGCGTGGGGCTGATCGAGGAGGCGGTCAAGCTGGCCGCCCTGTGGCTGCTGGCCCGGCAGTTGCCCCGCTACACCATGCGCGACGGGATCGTGCTCGGGGCAGCGGTCGGGTTCGGGTTCGCCGCCCTGGAGAGCGCCGGGTACGCCTTCAACGCGCTGTTCACGATGGAGGGGTTGTCGCTGCAGAACCTGGTGGAGACCGAGGTCCTGCGCGGGCTGCTGACCCCGCTCGGCCACGGGCTGTGGACCGCCATCCTGGGCGGGGTGCTGTTCCGCACCGCCGCCGAGGGCGGCCGGCTGCGGCTGTCGGGGGCGCTGGTCGGCTGGTATCTGGTGGTGGCGGGGTTGCACGCGCTGTGGGACGCCTCCCGACCGATCGCGGTGTGGCTGACCCTGCTGCTCACCGCCACCCAGGTGCAGTGGGCGTTGATCCGGATGGGCCGGGTGCCGCAGCCGACCCAGGCCCAGGTCCACACCTTCACCACCCTCAACATGGTCGTGCTGCTGGTCGACGCGTTGGTCGGGGTGATGATCCTGCGCGGCCGCTGGCGGCAGGCCCTGGCCCTGGAGCACGCCTAACCGGCCTCCCCAGCCTCCCCGGCCACCACCCAGCATCCGGATCGGGCTGGCGCCCAGGCGCCTACGACACCTGGATCGTCGCGGTCATCGACGGGCGGATGGTGCAGTGGTGGGGAGCTCCCCCCTTGTCGAAGGTGAAAGAACCACTCGTCATGTTCAATTGTCAGATCCAAGCATGACGATGCTGACAGGCATCCTGCCGGGGAAGGGAGCGGGCTCCGTGACCGAGGGTTCCAGCAGCGCCGTGTGGCTGCAGCAAGCGCGCTCGTATCTTCGCAACGCCGACCCCGTGCTGGCGCGGCTCATCGACGACTGGCCGGCCTTCGATCCCCGGGCGTGGATGACCGAGCTGCCGCCGATGGACCTGTACGGTGCCCTGCTGTTCCAGGTCACCGGCCAGCAGCTTTCCGTCCCAGCGACCCGTCGGACCCTTGCCCGCATCGAGGCGCTGTTCGACGGCCATCTCCCCTCACCCACCGAACTGCTGGGCGTCGATCCCGGCAAGCTCCGCGAGGCTGGGCTCTCGTGGCGGAAGGTCAGCACACTCCGCGACCTCGCCGAGCGGCTGTCGGACGGGCGGCTGAACCCGAACAACTTGAGCAGCCTGCCCGATGACGAGCTG
>JASLIH010000524.1 GCA_030152105.1 Actinomycetes bacterium | reverse complement strand
CGCGGACACGAGCGGCAGGGAAGCCGGAGAGTGGCGTGACACCTAGGTGGCATACCCCGAGGCGACGAGCGGTGGCTTAGGGTCGAAGCCGTTCCGCAGGCCGCATCTGCCGAGTAGCTGACAAGACGCCAGTCCCAGAGGATAACTTCGCCTTACGGTCGCTGGCGACCAGGAAGTTCGCACTCGAGGATGTCCCGCGTGCCGTGGAACTTCGGTGGCGGCTCGGACGGGTGATCAGGCGGCATCCTCCTTGGTCGGTGTGACAGCGATGGTGGCGTCCAAGGCCACCCGCAGGGCGGGTAGGTGGAGGTGGCCGTTGACCCGACGGAACTGCTTGGCCGCTTCGCCCATCCCGGCGGCGATCCAGCGCAGCACCATCTGCCCGTCCTGCCAGCGCTTGACGTTGGCGGCGTGATCGCGGCAGATCTCAATCATCGACTCGATGGTGTTGGTGGAGCGCAACGTTCGAGCCAGGGTGGGCGGCACGCCCAGCCGGATGATGGTGAGC
This sequence comes from Actinomycetes bacterium, assembly GCA_030152105.1. Next base: position 2,620 of record JASLIH010000524.1, on the reverse strand, counting down.
GTCTCAGCCAGGCCTTCCCGCAAGGACGCGGCGGCACCGGGATGGGCGCGGTCCAGCTCCCGCGCCAGCGCCTCGAGGTCAGCCTGGGCCACCAGCGGGTCGGGGTTGTGGTAGGCAGCCCGCATCCGCTTGGCCACCACCGAGGCCACCGCATCAGGGAGCCGGTCGGTGACGTTGCGGAGCTTGTGGAGCTGGCAGCGTTGGATGATCGGGTGGTCGAACACCTCGCTGACGGCCCGGCGTAGCGCCTTGGCGCCGTCGATCACCACCAGGATGGGACGGGTGACCTCCAGGCCCCGCTCCCGCAGGCCGGCCAGCAGGTCACCGACGACCGTGGCGTTCTCGGTGGCGCCCTCGGCCAGGGCCAGCGGGATCTTGGTGCCGTCGATGGTGATGCCCAGGGCGACCACGCAGGTGTGCTCTGCCACTCGGATCCCGTCGACCATGAGCGTGACCAGGTCCAGGCCGGTCAGCTCCTGGGCGAGCAGCTCGGCCAGGGCATGCTCGGTCCGGGCCACGAACCGACGCGAGATCGCCGACTTGGAGGTCCCCGAAGCAGTGGACCCAACATCGGTGCCGACCGGTTCCAGCCCCGCCGGGTAGCGGCGACAAGACAGCTTGGCGAGCATCCGCTCCAGTGCCAGTTGGCCGAGCAACTCGGTCGAGGCGAACGCCTGGTAGGTCGGCACCGCCAGCTCTCGGTTGCCGTCAGCCGAACGGACCCGGGGCCTGCGCACCCGCACCCGGCGGCCGCCGAGGGTCACCTGACCGGGCTCAGAGCCGTGGCGGACCGCCGCCCGGCCGGGGTTGTGGCAGCCTTTGGGGCCGACCAGCCGGTCAACATCCTCGGCCAGCATGGCCTGCAGCACCTGCAGGCCGGTCCCAACCGCCAGGGCCAGCAGTCCCTCGCGGGCGGCGCTGGCCAGTTCGGCCACTGCGACGGTCACTCGCTCGGGCAGGTCCAGCTGCGCGTGGTCGGTGGTGGCGGTGCGGTGGGTATCCTTCGGCACGGCGGTCCCCTTCTGGTCGAGCGACTTGGCGGTTGCCCGACACCTACCACACGGCAGGTCACCGGGCGGGGACCGCCACCTCAACTTCTACGGGAACCGGGACAACCTCGCTCGGCGAAGAGCACATAACTGTGCGGCTCCGCTCAGCGGCGACCTGCCGAAACACCCTGTAGCACAGCGCATGACGGGTTCGATTCGCAAAGCAGGCGCTCTACCAAGCCAGGATCGCCCGCCCGATGGCGCCCGCGCTCACCTGGCAGTCCCTCGCCTTGTCGGCGGCGGTTGGTGGCGTACTTTGCTGGCGGCCGCGGCGTTGCGTCTGTGCGCTGATCCGGGCGTTCTGTTAGAACGCATCCCTTCCCCCCTTACGGTCGCCAGCGACCTGGGGAAACGTCGGTCCGCACAGCGCTTAGCCCTCGATCCCTGATAAGGATGAGGTCCCAGGTTCAAGTCCTAGCAGGCCCACCACATGATCCGTGACCAGCGGAAACGCTGGTCATCTTCACATCTAGGGCCATGCCGGGAGAACGCATAACGCTTGAAGAACGCATCACTGTGCCATCGTCTGGCGCATGGACCGTGCCGCCCTGAGCCCGCTGCTCCGTTCGTTCGAGCGGCACCTTCGTGCTGAGAACCGCTCTGAGCGCACCGTTGACTCCTACCTACAGAGCGCCCGTCAGGCCGAGACGTTCCTCGCTGGCCGCGGCTTGAGCCTCACTGGTGCCGGTCGAGCCGACCTGGAGGCATTCCTCGGCGACCTGCTCGGCCGCCGGGCCGCGGCCACGGCAGCTACCCGCTACAAGGTGCTGCGCATCCTGTACCGCTGGCTTGAGGAGGAAGACGAGGTCGCGGTTAATCCGATGGCCAAGATGCGCCCGCCAATTGTCCCCGAGCAGCCCGTCCCGGTCGTACCCGAGGACGGCCTTCGCCGGCTGCTGGCCACTTGCGCCGGCAAGAGTTTCGAAGACCGCCGCGACACCGCTCTGATCCTCCTCCTTGTCGACGTCGGGCCTCGGCGGGCGGAGTTGATGGGACTTAAGGTCGCCGACGTCGACTTCGACCTGGACGTGCTGTTAGTCCTTGGCAAGGGCCGCCGCGAGCGTGCCCTGCCGTTCGGCCGCAAGAGCGCCGTTGTGCTCGACCGCTACGTGCGGGTCCGCGCCCGCCACAAGGACGCGGGGCTGCCGTGGCTGTGGCTGGAGATGAAGGGCCGGCTGACTGAGTGGGGGCTGGTGATGATGCTGCGCCGGCGGTCACCCGCTGGCAGCTGGCCGGCGAGCTCGTCACCGACATCCAGCAGCTGGAGCAGCGGATCGCTGCGACCGAGGCGCGGATCAAGACCCAGGTCGCCCAGGCCAACACCAGCCTGCTCGGGCTGTTCGGGGTCGGGCCGGTGCTGGCGGCCACCTCCTCGGCGAGGTCGGTGACATTAGCCGGTTCCCAACCAAGCATCATTTCGCCGCCCACACCGGGACCGCCCCGCTGGAGGGCCTCCAGCGGCCAGGTCATCCGCCACCGGCTGTCCCGGGCCGGGGACCGCAAGCTGAATCATGCCTTGTACATGATGGCCATGGTCCAGGTCCGCCGGCCCAGCGCTGGGCAGGCCTACT
>JASLIH010000486.1 GCA_030152105.1 Actinomycetes bacterium | reverse complement strand
TGGGCGGCGTGGCCATCGTACGAGGCCACCGACTGGGGGCACCCAGCGACCGGATCCGCTTCCGGAACGACCAGCAGGAGTTGGGCCTGGTCCATGTGCTCGACCCGGCAGCCGCCCATCCGTCCGGCCGGGAGGGTCATTCGCGACGAGCTGCTGGTCCCGTTCCTGACCGATGGGGTGTCGGCAGGCGACCGGTGCCTGGCGGTGGTGGACACGAGCGAGCCGGAGGAGCTGCTGGGCGCCCTCGGTACCGGCGGGGGCGCCGCCCAGCTCACCGTGCTGGCCTCCCGCGACGTGTACCTGACCGACCGTGGCTTCGACATGGGCGGGATGCTGGACTTCTACGGAGCCGAGCTGCGGGGCGTCGCCGAGGGGCGGTCCGGCTACGACCGCATCCGCACGGCCGGGGAGATGACCTGGGCGCTGCGTGACATCCCCGGGGTGGAGGACCTGCTCGCCCTACATCCAGCCGGAGGAGTTCCTGCGACAGCGGGACAACTGACCTCTCACGTGACCGACGAGCTCCGGCGTCTCCGCGCGCAGCTGTCCAGCCTGCAGAGCCTGCTCACGCTGTCCAAGCTGACGGGCGACAGCGGCGACCAGCTGCGGATCGTCCACCTGGCGGGCACCGCCGTCCCCTCGCTGGCGCGCTGCCAGCTGGTCGGCGTCGAGCTGGCCGGCGCCGGCTGGGGGCTGGTCGGGCCGGCCGGCGGGTCGGCCGACGCGCTGCGCGAGGTCGCCGGCGCGCTCCAGCGGCTCGGCCGGCACGGCGGCGCGGTCGCCTCGCCGGCGATGGCGCCGGGCTGGGTCTGGGCATATCCCATGCAGAGCGCGGCCGGGCACGCCGGCTTCCTGGTGGTGGCCGCGGCGGCCGAGCCGCCGGCCGAGGAGCGGTTCGTGCTGCAGTCGCTCGCCCAGCAGACCGGCGTGGCGTTGATCAACGCGCGGCTGCAGGCCGATGAGCGGGCGGCCGCCGAGGCGGCGCTGGAGGCCAAGCGGGAGGCCGACCGGGCGAACACCGCCAAGAGCGAGTTCCTGTCCCGCATGAGCCACGAGCTGCGCACCCCGCTCAACGCGATCCTCGGGTTCGGGCAGCTGCTCCAGCTCGACGACCTGGCCGAGGAGCAGGCCGAGAGCGTCGACCACATCCTGCGGGCCGGCCAGCATCTGCTTGGCCTCATCAACGAGGTGCTGGACCTCGCCCGCATCGAGAGCGGCCACCTGGCGTTGTCGCCGGAGGCGGTAGGTGTCTTTGAGGTCATCAAGGACACCGTCGACCTCATCGGGCCGCTGGCCACCGAGCGTGCCCTGCGCATCCAGGCGCCCTCCCCGCCGGAGTGCGCCTGGACCGTCCACGCCGACCGGCAGCGGCTCAAGCAGGTCCTATTGAACCTGGCGTCCAACGCGGTCAAGTACAACCGCCACGGCGGGAGCATCAGCCTCACCTGCCACGCCGGCGACGACGGCCGCGTCCGCATTGCGGTCGCCGACACCGGTCCCGGCATCCCCGCCGACAAGCTGCCGCGGCTGTTCACCCAGTTCGACCGCCTCGGCGCCGAGCACTCCGAGGTCCAGGGCACCGGCATCGGCCTGGTGCTGGCCAGGCGGCTGGCGGAGGCGATGGGCGGCGCCCTCACCGTCGCCAGCGTCGAGGGTCAGGGAACCACCTTTACCCTCGAGCTCTCCCTGGCCATGGAGCCCGTCTGACACCTGGAAGACCCTATCCCTCGAGGAGGCCGATCTCGTGGAGCCGCTGGACCGCCTGGCTGCGTGAGGAAGCGCCGAGCTTGCGGTAGATCGAGGCTGCCTGGGTCTTGATCGTGTACTTGGAGAGGTAGAGCCGCTCACCGATCTCGAGGAAATTCAGGTGGGTGGCCAGCAGCGGGAGCAGCCGCAACTCGGCCGTGGTGAGTGTCGACACTCCTGGGACCCCGCCGCGGACGGTGTCGAGCTTGGCGTGGAGCTCCTCGGCCTGCTGGGACAGGACGCCGAGGTCGGGTCGTAGCTGGAGGATGCTGCGGGCCTGGCGCAGGACGGTCCTGGCGCCGGCCGCGTCATCCAGGGCCAGGTAGCTACGACCCATCTCCAGTAGCGTCTGCACGGCGAAGACCGGGATGGCGTAGGTGAGCAGCGGCCGCAGGCGGGCGGCCTGGACAAGGTGCTCTTTGGCCTGTGGTACGTCGCCGCGGTGCAGGGCCGTGCGGGCGGCGACGGTGTGGACGAGCGGGCTGATGAAGTAGTCGTTCAGCCGTCCGGTCTGCAGCATCGCAAGGGCTTGCTCGGCCAGCGTTTCGGCCTGGGCCCAGTCATGACGTCCGCTCGCCACCAGGCAGCGTTCGGCCAGGGCGATCGAGGCGGCGGGCAAGGTCCCGATGCGCCTGCCCAGCTCGACCGCGTGGGCCAGGATCGGATCTGCCTGGTCGGGTCGGCCGGTCAGCAGGTCGGCGACACCCTCCAGCAGCAGCCCCGTCGTCCGCCACGGGCTCGCCGGGCTCAACCCGGCCATTGCAGCCTGCACGTCGGCCCGCATCCGGGCCAGGCCGTTGCGGCACAACAGCCCGCGCAGCATCGCCAGGTGGCTTTCCATCGTGCTGCCATCTGGCGGGATCCGCCCGACGGGGGCGCGGTCGGCGGCGGCGACCGCGTGTTCGGCAGCGTCTGCCCAGCGTTCGGCACCCGCTGGCCGGCCCTCCAGTGCCTGCAGCCAGGCTCCGAGAACCGCCACCGGTGGGTATTGTTCGACCAGCTTCTGGTCTTCGAACCACGCCATCCAGCGGCGGGCGGTGTCGACCCGCCCGGCGTCGTAGGCGGGTTGGGCCAGGTTGGCAACCAGCTGGGCGACCCGATCGGCGTCGCCGGCGGCCTGGGCATGGTCGATGGCCAGCTCGGGTAGCCCGTTGGCCTCACACCAGGCCGCCGCCCGAGCGTGCAGGGTCTGGACGAGTTCGGGCTCGTGCCGCTCCAGCTCAGCCCGGAGCAGCTCCCGGAACAGCTGGTGGTAGCGGTACCACTCCTGGCGCCGGTCCAGCGTCACCAGCAACAGGTTGGAGTCCTCCAGCGACGAAAGGACCCGGCCCGACCCGCTGGTGGCCAGGACCGCGTCACACAGCGGCCCCGACAGGCGCTCCAGCACAGCGGTGCGGGTCAGGAACTCCACCAGCTCCGGCGGGAGGTGCGCCAGCAGCTCCGACCGCAGGTAGTCGGCCATGAACCGGTCGTCCCCAGTGAACCCGGCCCCGTCCTGCCGACCGCCGGCCTTGAGGGCGAGCGCGGCCAGGTACAGCCCGACCGGCCACCCCTCGGTCCGCCCGGCCAGCTTGGCCACCTCCGCGTCGGGCAGTCCGACCCCGGCACCCTCCAGCAGGGCGCGGGCCTCCCGCTCGTCCATGGCCAGCTGGTCGACCCCGACCTCGACCATCTGGCCCTGGGCCCGCAACAGGGCCACCGGCAGGGGCGGGGTGCGCCGGGAGGCCAGCAGCAGCTGCGACCCTGCCGGGAGCCGCACCGCCAGCTCGGCCACCGCATCAAGGCACTCGAGGTTGTCCAGCAGTTCCACGTGGTCCAGGACCACGGCAACCGGCGCGGTCATCGCCGAGACCGCGGACGCGAACCGCGGCACGACGGTGGCCAGGATGGCGGCGCCCGGGGAGGCCAGGGCCTGGAAGACTCCTGGGTCGATCGGCTCGACCCGGTCCAGCGCGGCCGCGACATAGCTCAGCAGGACCACCGGGTCGTTGTCGTGCCGGTCGACCGAGACCCAGGCGACCCGGTCCCCCTTCCGCGCCGCCCACTGGGCGAGCAGAGTGGTCTTGCCATAGCCGGCCGGGGCGACCACACAGACGAACGGCGTGGCCTGGGAGGCGAGCAGGTGCTCGACCAGCGTGGTCCGGGGCACGAGCCCCGGGCGGCCCGACGGCGGATGGAGCTTGGGCTCGACCAACTCAAAGGATGGCCCTAGCCAGGGCTCCCGGTCGGCCGCAAGAGGCGGCCCAGGCTGCTCTTCGCTCGTGTCCACTCGATGAGCCTAGCCCGGCGTGGATGCCCTGCTCAACGCGGGCTCCTTTCGTCCCCTTGGGGTGATGCCGTTCGCCTCCTGATCCTGTTTCCTGGCAGGGACACGGCGGTTGGTCGCCGGGGGAGTCGGGTCGAGGGGATGATTATCGCGACACACGAGGAGACCCTGCGTCGGCTGGTGTTGCACGACGAGGGCTGCATCCAGTCCATGCTCGGCATCCACCTCAACAACAACGAGGCTGCCGGACTGGAGCCCAGGGCCCAGGCCCTGGTGCGTCTGGGTGGGCTGGTGGCGATGGGCGCGGCGCCCGGTTCCTGCCATTGGGCCGCCGAAGCCGCCCTCGACGCGGGCGCGACCGCCGAGGACGTGGTCGGCACCCTGATCGCGGTCGCGCCCATCTGCGGGCTCGCCCGCGTGGTCTCCGCCACCCCCGAGGTCGCCCTGGCGATCGGCTACGACCTCGACCAGGCGTTCGAGGCACTGGACAGCAACTCGCGCAGGTGACGTTGGGAGGCTGGCGTCACATGCTGCAGCGTGCCACCGGCAGACGCGTGCCGCCCGGGCGACCCGGCCGCGATCAGCGGTTGGGTTCGGTGCTGTCGTCGTCGCCTGTTGGCTGGGGGGTTGGTTCCTGGTCCTGTTCGCGCCAGTGGACGCCGCTGTCGGCGACGTAGGTGTCGACGGCGGTCCCGACGGTGGGATGGAAGCGGTCGGGTCCGAGTTGTTGGAGAAGCCCGTAGCGTCGGAGCCGGTCTTTGACGGGGTCTTTGACCTCGGCGAAATGGAGCTCGACACCAGCGGCGGCGAGGTCGTGGTGCAGGCTCTGGAGGACGTCGGCGGCGGTGGTGTCGACGTCGGTGACTGGTTCGGCGGCGACCACGACCCGCCGGGCTGGTGTCGGTGAGGCGGCGACCGCTTCGCGGATGTCGTGGCTGAAGATCTCGGCGTTGGCGAAGAACAACGGTGCGTCCCAGCGGAACAGGACCAGCCCGGGGACGCGTCGGGCGGTCGGGTAGCGGGTCACGTCGTGGTAGCCCTTGAGGCCGTCGACCCTGCCGAGCACGGCGTCATAGGGCCGCCAGGCCCGCCAGATGAAGTTCCCCAGGGCCAGGGCGACAGCGACGGCGATGCCCTGGATCACTCCCAGGAACGCCACCCCCAGAAAGCACACGATCGAGAGCGCAAACTCGGTCTTGCGCATCCGCCACAGCTTGTGTACCCCGGCGATCTCGACCAGGCTGAGGGAGGCCGCGATGACCACCGCGGCCAGGGCTGCCGAGGGCAGGTTCTGAACCAGGTTGGGGGCAAATACCAGCATCAGGGCGATCGCTGCGGCCCCGACCAGCCCGGTGAGCTGGGTCTTGGCCCCTGCCTGCTCGGCCACCGGGGTTCTGGAGGAGCTGCTGCTGACCGGGAAGCCTTGGAAGAAGCCAGCGGCGGTGTTGGCCGCGCCGAGGGCGATCATCTCCTGGTTGGGGTCGACCCGGTAGCCACCACGGACCGCGAAGGTCCGCGACAGCACACTGGTGTCGGCGAAGGAGACCAGTGCGATCCCGACCGCGCCGGCGGCCAGGGTGGCCATGGTGGCGGTCGACCACTCCGGCAGCGCGAACGAGGGGAGCCCTTGGGGGAGTGGGCCCACCAACGACAGCCCGGACCCCTCGGCCAGGCCCAGGACGGCCACCGCGACCGTCGCGGCCACGACCGCAACGAGGACCCCGGGGATCTGTGGCCGCCACCGTTTGCAGCCCAAGATCACGACAAGGCTGAGCAGCCCGATCACCAGCGCCACCGGGTTGGTCTCCCCAGCCCTCACCCCCTGGACGAACCCGCGGGCCTCCTGGAGGAGGCTGTCGGCATCCACTGAGAACCCGAACAGCTTGGGCAGCTGGCCGACCAGGACAGTGAGGGCGATCCCGTTCATGTACCCATAGCGCACCGGCTTGGACAACACGTCGGTGATGAACCCCAAACGAGCCAGCCCAGCGGCCACACACAACCCCCCGGCCATGACCGCCAGCATCCCAGCCAGTGCCACCGCCTCCTCGGGATCACCAGCGGCCAAGGGGATGATCGAGGCCGCGATCAGCGGGGCCAGCGAGGAGTCGGGGCCCAGGACCAGGATCCGGCTCGGCCCCAGCACCGCATACGCGGTCAGCGGCACGATAGTCGCGTACAGGCCATAGATCGGTGGGAGCCCCGACGCCTCGGCATAGCCCATCCCCGCCGGGACCAGCAACGCCGTCAGGACCAGCCCGGCGACCAGGTCACGCGGCAGCCAGCCAGCCTGGTAGCCCACCAGCGTCCCCAGCCCAGGCAGCCACCGCCAACGACCATCGGTCCCCGCCGCCCCACCCGCAGGACTCTGAGGCCGCCGCACCGCCGTCATCGATACCCTGGGCTGGGTTCAGCCATCCTGCGGGGCCGCTCGGCCTGTGCCGGGTCCGGTCAGGGCGAGTTGCCGCACACGCTTCCAGTTGACCTGGGGCGTGACGTCGGGGACCCCGGGGCGGTTGCGGGGTACCCGGACCCGCAAGGCGGCCGGCTGGATGGTGCAGCGTACGGGCGTGTCCAGGACCAGCGCCTCGCCATCAACCCCGACCGGGATCTGGGCGGCGTCGGCGTCGATGACGACCTCGGGGGTGGCCAGCCTGGTCAGCCCTCGCGAAGAGGTTCCCCGCAGCAGCCCGGCCGCCTGGACCGCGCTGGCCACCGTGACCGCGAACACCCCCAGGGTGCCGGTGTCCATCCGGGCCCGGCGTCCCAGCCCGGCGATGTCGCCCATCCCATAGACGTTGTTGGACACCAGCACCGCCTGCGGCCCCTGGACCGTCACCGTGCCGGCCTTGGCGACCAGGCGGGGCCCCTGGTGGCCGACCAGCAACCCGGGGAGCAGCTCGGCGGTGGTGTGGGCCTTGTCGTCGCGGTAGGCCGGGCTCTGGACCACGGCTGCGTAGGCCCCGAACGAGGCGTTGTTGACGAACGGGCGCTCGCCGATGAACCCCAGGTCAACCTTGAGCTCGACCCCATCTGCCAACGCGTCCAGGCACCGCGACGGGTCCTCTCGGTCCAGCCCCAGATCCAGGGCGAAGTGGTTACGGGTCCCGGCTGAGATGACAAGCAACGGAATGTCGTGCTCGGCCGCGATCCCAGCGACCAGCGCCTGGGTCCCATCCCCACCAGCCACCCCCAACAGATCAGCCCCGGCGGCGACCGCCTCGCGGGCCAGCAGGCCCACATCGATCACCTCCGGCCCCTCCAACAGCGCCACCTCGGCGCCAAGGGCCTCAGCCTTGGCCTTGAGCGCGAACCTTCCCACCTTCCCCCCACCCGACCGCGGATTCATGATCAGGAACGGCCGCTTCGGCGGCGGAGCATCAGACTCCGGCATCTTCCCGGGCCCAGGATCACGGGCCAGCGCAGCCCGGCCAGCAGCCACCGCGACCCCCACCAGAGCCACCGCCACCACGACCACCCAGGCCAACCCAGCGCTGGTGTACAGGACCAGAATCGTGACCGGGGCCGCGACCACCAGCACAAGCGCCAACCCTCGCACCACGCCCCGATGAGTCAACGCCCACCACAGCCCAGCCACCGTCAGGCCCATACCGACCAGCCCAACCGCCACCAGAGCCACACTCGCCCGAAACCCGATCGCCACCAAGGGCACCAGCACGGCCGCGACCGCAGCCACCAACCCCAACCGGGCCAGCCAACGCTGAGCGACCGTAGCCCGCCCCAGCACCTGCTGGTCAGTGGTCACCATCTCCTGATCACCGCCCATATCCGCTCCCCGCCGACGTTGCCCGGAAGTGTGGACGGCGGGCCGCGTCGAGGCATCACCCCTACCGGATGAACTTCAGCCACGAACGGGCCGCCGAAGACGTAGGTTGCAGGCGGGTCCGCGTCATCGCCTGCCGCTGAGGAATTCTCCGGAAAGCTGTAAGGGTCTGCGTCCCCGCGACCTCCTACCCGCGACAGCCCCGTCGCACAAGGAGGTCCCCATGACCCCGCAGCCCGCCACCAGCTCCACCACCCAGGCCCGGAACGGCCGCCGTTCCGGGACCCGCGCCGCCAGGGGCGCCGGCGTTCGGAGGCGGGCGCTCGTCGCCGCCCTCGGGCTGGCTGTGCTGGCGGCCGTCGTGCCCGTCACCGCCGCCCACGCCGACGAGCTCCCGGACCTGCCCGACCTCCCCGACGACCTTGCCAACCCGACCGAGAACCCCGAGCCGCCGCTCCCGCCCGACCCGCCCGACAACGGCCCCGGCGACCTGGCCAACCCGACCGAGAACCCCGAGCCGCCGACCCCGCCCGTGGACAACCCCAGCTCCTCCGGCGACTCGATCCCGGCCCCGCAGCGTATCGACGCCGGGTTCGGCGGGGTGGCCACCGGGTCCCATCAGGCCGCCGGCGTCGCCCTGATCGCCGCCGCCATCCTGCTCGGCCTGCTGGGCGTCGTCATCGCCCGCCGCCAG
>JASLIH010000352.1 GCA_030152105.1 Actinomycetes bacterium | reverse complement strand
GTCCAGCCGACCCGGACGACCCGCCTGGCCCGCGCGGCCAGGTGGCCGGGCAGGTTGGCGGCGTTGGTGATCAGCACCAGGTCGGCCGCCTCGACCAGGTTGACCGCGGCCTCGGAGTCGTCGAGCAGGGCGCCAAGGACGGTCGAGGCGGTCGAGTACTGCTGCACGATCGCCTCCAGCCGGCGCCGCGAGCGGGCGTCGACGGCCAGCACCCCGACCAGGGTGTCGGCCGGCAGCTCGACCAGGGCCCGCAACGCGTCCTGGGAGGCGACGAAGGTCAGCGGCACCACCTGGGCCCCCTCGGGAGCCAGCTCGCGGGCCTCGGCCAGGTGGAAGTAGGGGGTGAGCAGGACGTTGGCGTCCTTCAGCAGCTCGCCCGACCCGTCGGCAGCGTCCTCCAGCAGCAGCGGCTCCACGTTGACGCTGGTCTCGCGCTGCACCTGCTCGAGCCCCTGCTGCAGGTCGACCGGGTTGCACTCCAGGAACAGGGTCCTTGGGGCCGGCTGGAACACCTCGTCGGCCACCCTGGCCACGAGCTCCTGGAACTCGGCCCGGTCCCCGCCGACCAGGCGCCAGCGGACGGCCAGGCGCCGGATGGCCGCCTCGGCGTCACGCACGCCGGTCTCGCCGGCCGGCAGGTCGCGGCGGACCACCGCCCCCCGGCGGCTGGTCGCCGTCACCCAGCCCTGGCGGGCCAGCTCCTGCACGGCCCGGCCGACCGTGCTCGGGCTGGTCCCGAGCTCGGCGGCCAGGGCCCTGACCGACGGCAGGGCGCCGCCGCGCGGGTAGGCGCCACGCAGCAGCCGCTCCTTGAGGGCCTCCTCGACGTCCCGCGCCGACAGCATCACCGGAAGCCCACCTTTCACGTCAATCGTTCGCCGCGCAGATGGAAGCATATCGTCGCGGTCACGGCGTGATCATGCGGATGCCGTCAGCTGGCCGCCGTCACCCGAACCGGCCGGCGGCCAGGACCGCTCCCAGGGCCGGGGTCGACCACTCGTCCACCACCAGGATCCCGGACCGCTTCAGGTACCAGACCCGCTGGGTGTAGCTGGTCCTGGGCTTGCCGGTGCGGGCGTCGACGCAGCCGATCCGCCACTCGCGGTAGACGGCGTCCTTGCCGCCGACCTTGGCCGTGCTCTGCCTGGTCGGAACCGTCGGGGTCACCTCGGCCAGGCCGTCGCGGTCCTCCGGGCAGCCCTCGACCCCGGTGCCCGGGTGCCAGACCTTGTCCGGGTCGAACGGGGCGAGCTCGCTGGCGATGGCGATCTGGGTCGGCCCGAGCAGCAGGAACCCGGGGCAGTCGACCCCGCCGGCGCTGCGCCGGCAGGCCCGGCCGGTCGCCACCTCGACGTGGTCGCCGCCGCCGCCGGCCCGCCAGCCCTTGGCGAGCCGGATGGTCAGGTGCCGGAAGGTCAGCGGCGCCCCGGCCGGGCCCGTCTGCCCGGTGGTGAGCGGGACCCGGCCCGTGGTGGTCGGGATCCCCTGGGTGGTCGGCAGGGCCGTGGTCTGGGGCCGGGTCGAGGAGCTGGCCAGGGTGGCGGTCGGCACCGGCCGGGTGGTCGAGGAGTCGACCAGGGCCGGCCCCGACCCGCCACATCCGGTCCCGGCCCAGCTGGTGACCACGGTCAGGAGGGCGACCGCGACCCTGGAGCGCCGTCCAGGCAACAGAGCACCTCGCGCCCTTTACTCCGGCTTTCCGCCGGACTCGCTATCGTCGCCGCCATGATGAAGCTCGAGGCGCCCGAGCGCGACGTCCCGGTGATCCCGCCGGTGCTGCGCCTGCCCCCGGCCGCCCTGCTGGTCGTGGCCGGCGTCCCTGGCGCTGGCAAGACGACCCTGCTCGCGCGCGTCGACGCCCCCGAGTCGCTGGTCCTCGACCCCGAGCCGATCCGGGCCAGGTACCAGCGCCTCCTTGGCCGCGCCCCGTACCGGTGGTGGCGCCCGCTGGTCCACGCCGAGCACTTCCTCCGGGTGCTGCTCGCCCTGCCGGGTCGCTCGGGCCTGGTCGTCCACGACACCGGCACCCGCGGCTGGCGCCGCCGCCTCCTGGCCCGCCTGGCCGACCGCTTCGGCCGCACCGGCCACCTGCTGTTCCTCGACGTCCCGGCCAGGGTCGCCCTCGAGGGCCAGCGCCGCCGCCGCCGCGCCCTGCGCCGCTCCGCCTTCGCCACCCACTGGCACAGCTGGCACGAGCTCCGCACCGCCCTCACGGCTCCCGCCGCCACCGAGGTGCCGGGGCCCGGCGACCCCGACCCGTCCGGCCTCCGGGCCGAGGGCTGGCGCTCGGTCCGCCTTGTGGACCGCCCCGCCGCCGACCGCCTGCGACGGGTCGTCATCCCTCGCCGCTGATGGCCGGGCCGGCGGATGTGTGGGCGGTCGGGAAGGCCTATGAGCCCTACGTCGGCCGCTGGAGCCGGTTGGTGGCCGCCGAGTTCGTCGCCGGGCTCGAGGTCGCCGGCGGCGCCGCCTGGCTGGACCTTGGCTGCGGCACCGGCGCCCTGAGCCAGGCCGTCCTCGAGACGGCCGACCCGGCCCTGGTGGTGGGCGCCGACCCGTCGGCCGGCTTCCTCACCCACGCTCGGGCCCAGCTGGACGGCCGTGCCCGGTTTGTGGCCGCCGATGCCCGCCGGCTGCCGGTCGGCGACGCCCGGTTCGCGGCGGTGGTGAGTGGGCTGGTGCTGAACTTCGTGCCCGACCCCGTCCTGGCCGTGCGGGAGATGGCCCGGGTCGTCCGGCCCGGGGGCCGGGTGGCCGCCTATGTCTGGGACTACGCCGGGCGGATGGAGCTTATCCGCCACTTCTGGGACGCCGCGGCCGCGCTCGACCCGGCCGCGGCCGAGCTGGACGAGGGCCGCCGCTTCAGCCTGTGCCAGCCGGAGCCGCTCGGCCGCCTGTTCCGGGACGGCGGGCTGGCCGACGTCGGCGTGCGCCCGATCGAGGTGGCGACCAGGTTCGCGAACTTCGACGACTACTGGGGTCCGTTCCTCGGCGGCCAGGGCCCGGCCCCCGGCTACGCCATGTCGCTGGACGAGCCGCGACGCGCGGCCTTGCGGGAGGAGCTGCGGAGGCGGCTGGCGACACCCGGCGACGGCGCCATCCCGCTGGTCGCCCGGGCCTGGGCGGCCACCGGCACCCGCCGTCTGTCTTGACAGCGTGTCTCGATAGTTTTATAAGCATTTTCTAAGAAGTACGGTTTGTGTCGAGTCGTCCCGTCTGGCCCCGTCGTGGGCCTCCGGTCACCGACCGGGACGGCACGTGTCCCCCGGCCCGTGTCACTCCCCCGTCCCGACGGCACCCCAGGAGGTGGGGCAATGTCGCCATCCCTTCGTTCCCGTCCCAGCGGCCACATCCGGCTGCTCGTCCTCGGCCTGCTGCTGGCGGTGGCGGCGCTGCTGGTCGCCCCGGCGGCCGTCGCCGCCCCCACGAGCGCGGGCGCCCGTGGCGCGGACCCGGCGGCCACGGCCGACCGGCTGACCAGGGCCCTCGGGGCCCAGGGGGCCGGTGCCTACCTGGACTCCTCGGGCCGGCTGACCGTCAACGTCCTCGGCGGCGAGGCGGCCGCCCAGGTCCGGGCCGCCGGGGCGACTCCCAGGCTGGTCACCCGCACCAGCGCCAGCCTCCAGCGGGTCCAGGCCGCCCTCGACACCGCCGGCACGGCCCCGGTCGGGGCCAGCTGGGGGGTCGACCTGGCCTCCAACACCGTGCTGGTGAGCGTCCCCGCCGGAGCGGGCGCGGCCTTCGTGGCCAAGGCCCGGTCGTTCGGGCCGGCGGTCCGGGTCGAGCGCACCCCGGCCGTCCACACCCAGGCCTTCTACGGCGGCCAGGCCATCTACCACGGCGGGTCGCGCTGCTCGGCCGGGTTCAACACCCGCAGCGGCAGCGGTCGCAACTACGTGCTCACGGCCGGCCACTGCACCGACCTGGGTGGCAACTGGACGACCTCCAGCGGGCAGACGATTGGCCCGGTGGCCGCCTCCAGCTTCCCCGGCAACGACTACGGGGCCATCCGGATCAGCAGCCCGGCCGCCCTGGACCCGCGCGGCGGCGTGCTCCACAACGGCGCCTTCCGTGACATCACCGGCGCCGGCCGGGTCCCGGTCGGCTCCTCGGCCTGCAAGACCGGGTCGACCACGGGCACGACCTGCGGCACCGTCCAGGCCTACAACGTCACCGTGAACTACGCCGAAGGCACCGTCTCCGGCCTGACCCGGACCAACGTCTGCACCCAGCCGGGCGACAGCGGCGGCGCCCTGTACGCCGGCAGCCTGGCCCAGGGCATCACCTCGGGCGGGACGGTCGGCGGCTGCAGCCAGGCGGGCTTCCGCAGCTTCTTCCAGCCGGTGGGCGAGGCCCTCAGCACCTTTGGGCTGACGTTGCTCTAGCTGTGGCCTGACGGAGGGCTGGCCACCTCAGGCCGGGATCCACTCGACCGAGGTGGTCAGCTCCTCCAGGACCTCGCCGAGGGGCTCGACCCCGATCCCGGGGCCGGCCGGGACCTCGAGGTGGCCGTCGCTGAGCACGAACGGGGCGGTCAGGTCCTGGCGGTAGTAGCGGTCAGAGGCCGAGGTGTCGCCGGGCAGGGTGAAGCCGGGCAGGGCGGCCAGGGCGACGTTGGCGGCCCGGCCGATCCCCGTCTCCAGCATCCCGCCGCACCACAGGGGCACGCCCAGCTCCCGGCAGGCGTCGTGCAGCCGCCTGGCCTCCAGGTAGCCGCCGACCCGGCCGGCCTTGACGTTGACGATCCGGCAGGCGCCGAGGCCGACCGCGTCGACCGCCAGCTTGGCCGAGGTGATCGACTCGTCGAGGCAGACCGCGGTCTCCAGACGCCGGGCGAGCTCGGCATGGCCGAGCAGGTCGTCCTCGGCCAGCGGCTGCTCGATCAGCAGCAGCCCGAACCGGTCCAGCCCGGCGAGGTGGCCGGCGTCGGCCACGGTGTAGGCGGCGTTGGCGTCCACCTGGAGCAGGACCTCGTCGCCGAAGCGCTCGCGCACCGCCGCCACAGGCTCCAGGTCCCAGCCGGGCTCGATCTTCAGCTTGATACGGAGATATCCCTGATTGAGATAGTGAGCGACCGCGTCGAGCAGCTCGGGCACCGAGCCCATGATCCCGACCGACACCCCGGCCGGGACCCGGTCGCGGGTCGCGCCAAGGAAACGGGCCAGCGGCTCGTCCCTGGCCCGCAGCCAGGCGTCGAGCACGGCCAGCTCCAGGGCCGCCTTGGCCATGCGGTGCCCCTTCACGAAGGCCATGGCCGCGCCGGGTGCTTCGGGGTCGAGGTCCCCCACCGAGGCCACGGCCGGGACCAGGAACCGGCGCAGCACGTCGGCGGCGCCGTCGGCGTACTCCGAGGAGTAGCGGGGCTCGGCCGCGGCCACGCACTCCCCCCAGCCCTCGGCGCTGTCGGTGACGGCCCGGACCAGCAGCACGTCCCGGTCACGCTCGACCCCGAACGAGGTCCGGAACGGCGACACCAGCGGGAGCGCGACCCGCCGCAGCTCGACCCCGGCGAGCTTCATCTGGCGTTCCCCGCCCCGGGGTGCTCGACCAGGTAGCGGTCGGGCCGGCGCAGGAACCCGGTGACGGCGGCCCCGGCGGCGAGGCGGCCGCCGAGGGCCTCGCGGACGGCCGCCCGCCAGGCGCGGCGCCGGTCGGGGGCGAGGGCCGCAACGTCCGGCGGCACCGCGACCGTGACCGCCGGCGCACCGGTGTCGCGGCCGACCGGTTCCAGGTCGGGCCCGACGGTCAGGGCCGGCTCCGGCGGCGCTGGCCGGAGGGCCGGCTGCCGGGGCCGGCCGGCGCAGGCGGCGGCGACCGCCGGGTCGTCCAGCCTCCAGGCCAGCAGCAGCCGGTCGCTGGCCATCCCGGCGTTGATGGCGTCGGTCATGGGGCCGTAGAAGTCCTCCAGGTAGGCGGTGGGCAGCGCCCCCAGCCTGGCCAGGTTGAACCAGGCGTTGCGGGCCACCAGCGGGTCGAAGGTCCAGACGATCGCCGGCACCCCGCGGGCCATGGCCCAGGCCCGCTGGTGCACCTTGAGCGCGAACCCGATCCCGTGGCCCTGGCCCTGGGGCGCGACCCCGGTGATGTGCGAGTGCAGGGCGGGGTCGGGCGGCGCGGTGAAGAACCCGGCACTGGCCCCGACCATCCGGGTCCCCGCGTACGCCCCGACGACATAGCACCCGGCATGGCTCAGCGCCCGCAACAGCTCCCCGGTCATCGGCGACGGCTGCCCCTCGGCAGGCCGCCACACCTCCTCGAACAGCCGCTGGGCCGCCTTCAGCTCGTCCATCCGGTGCAGCTCTCGAAGAACGACGTCGGCGGCGGTGGCCGCGGCCACCGCCGCCCGCGTCGCCTCCGGCGGGTCGAGAGGGTCGATGCGGGCCTGGGTCATCGCCGTGGATCGTACCGGGAGTGTGGCCGATCGGGTCCCCGTGGCACTGTTCCCTGGACATGGACGAGTCCCGCAATCCTCAGGGCGGCCGGGCCCGGCCGCGGCCGCCCGGCTCGATGTCCACCGATGCCGACCGGGCGTGGTTCGAGCGCCTGTACGCCACGGCCGATGCCGGCGGGGCCGAGGTGCCCTGGGACAAGGGGGCGCCCCACCACCTGCTGGAGCGGTGGCTGCGGGAACGGGAGGTCTCCGGCGACGGCCGGCGCGCCCTGGTCGTGGGCTGTGGCATGGGCCGGGACTCGGAGTACCTGGCCGGGGTCGGCTTCGCGACCGTCGCCTTCGACTTCTCCCCAACCGCCATCGCCGCCGTGCGCCGCCGCTTCCCCGACTCCCCGGTCGACTACCGGGTCGCCGACCTCCTCGACCCGCCCCCCGCCTGGGCCGGAGCGTTCGACCTGGTGGTCGAGAGCCTGACCGTCCAGTCGCTCCCCCGCCAGCTCCGCCGGGCGGCCATCGCCCGGGTCCGGGAGCTGGTCGCCGCTGGCGGGACGCTGCTGGTCATCGCCGCCGTCAAGGGCGAGGGCGACGACTCGCCCGACGGCCCCTGGCCACTCACCCGGGCCGAGGTCGAGTCGTTCGCCGCCGACGGTCTGGAGCTGGTGCGTCTGGAGGACTTCCGCGACCCCGACGCCCACCGCTGGCGGGCCGAGCTGCGCCGGACAGAACCCTCCCGCGGGGAGGCGCAGGCTGCGGCGCGACAGCGGCGCCCGCTCAGAGATGCGCAAGCAGACGATCGAGCGGCCGAGGCACGCTCGTGAGCTCCAGCGCGTCGACCAGCAACCGCGCGTAGCGGACCTTGCGGCCGCTGTGGGTGCTCATGAAGCGCCGGAGCTGCGCCTGGCTGCCGCGTCCCTGCCAGGCAGGCTGCTGCTGGAAGGTGCGGAACGACCCGAGCTCGCCCTGCGCCTCGACGACCTGTTCCACACAGCCGGCACCCAGACAGCGGATCAGCTCGTCCTCCAGGTCGGCGACGCACACATAGAACCCGAGTGCCTCCATGTCGGCGCGACCCAGGTTGGTGCCGAGGCCGGCCCACTCCAGACCGCGCCGGAAGTCGCCCTCCTCGCGGGCGTCACACAGGCCGGCCAGTCTGCGGTCCAGGCCCCAGGGACCGAACAGCTCCAGGAAGTGTCGGATGTTCCTGGCACCACCCATCGGCACAACGGCAACGCCCTCAGCGGCAAGCTCCCGACCACGGCGCGCAGCCAGCGCCTCGAGCGCGACCTGGTCGCTGCTCCCCTCAACCAGCACGACCGTTCGGGGGTCGACGCCGCCAGCCAGCGACTCGACGGCTGCCAGCTGGAATCGCTGCTTGTCGTTCACCTGCCCAGCCTAGTCTCCAGCCATGCTCCGGCTGGCTGGCCGGGCCGATGGGGTCAGCGGGCCAGGGTCCAGGTCGCGGTGACGGCGGCCCAGATGATGGTCTCGCCCGGTTCGGTGGCTGGGGCGGTGGGGGCTTCGGCGGCCAGCAGGCGCATCGGGCGGGCGTCCGGGGGCGGTGGGGATGTCTCCTTGATCTCGAGGAGGGGGCCGAGGACCGACCCGGCCAGGGCGGCGTACTGCTCGGCCCTGGCCAGCGCGTCCCGCCAGGCGGCTTCCCTGGCCGCGGCGGCGACCGTCGCCGTGTCGCCGACGACCAGCTCGAGCCCGTGGACCCTGGCGCCGTCCCCGCCGGCGGCGACCGCGGACGCGGCCACCTGCCCGGCCCGGGCCGGCCGGTCGAGGCGGACGGTGAGCCGGGCTCCGGCCACATAGGCGACCGGGCCCCGGCCGGGCTGGCGGGTCTCCCAGTCCTCGTGCAGCTCCAGGCCGCTGGTGGTGCGGCGGAGCGGCTCGACGCCCTCGGCGTCCAGGGCGGCCAGGATCTGGTCGAGGGTGCGCCCGCAGGCGTCCAGGGCCTCCGCCGGGGTCGATCCGCGGGTCTCGACCCCCAGCTGGAGCAGCGCGGTGTCGGGAACGGCCGAGGCCGCCCCCGACCCGGCCACGGTCACGGTCCCCTGGCCGTTCGGGGTGAGCTCCGGGTCGGGCATGTCGGCTCCTCTCACAGCAGGCCGGAGATGGTGGCCCCGTCGACCTGGAGGGCGGTCCCGCTGACGAACCGGGCCGGGTCCGAGCAGAGGAAGCACACCACCTTGCCGAAGTCGGCCGGGTCGCCCACCGGGCCGTCGCCCAGGAGGCCGGCCTGCCTGGCCCGCGCGGTGTCGTGGGTGCCGGGGCAGGCCAGGTTGAGGGTGATGCCCTCGTCGAACAGGTCGGCGGCGGCCGTCTTGGCCCACGCCCACAGGCCGGTCCGGGCGGTGTTGGACAGGGCCAGGGTCGGGATCGGCTCCTTGACCGCCTTGGAGGTGATCAGGCAGATGCGGCCCCAGCCGGCCGCCCGCATCGGCGGCAGGGACGCCTGGACGAGGCGGATCGAGGTGAGCAGGTTGGCCTGGAGCGCGGCCTGGAGCGTCTCGTCGTCGACCTCCAGGGCGCGGGCCGGCGGTGGCCCGCCGGCGTTGGCGACCAGCACGTCCAGCCCGCCGAAGCGGTCGACGGCGGCGTCGGCCAGCCGCTGCGGGGTGGTGGGGTCGGTGACGTCGGCCGCCACGGCCAGGGCCTCGCCGGGCATGGCCGCGGCCGCCTCGGCCAGGGCCGCCTCGTCACGGGCGCACAGCACCACCTTGGCCCCCTCCTGGCTGAGGGCCTGCGCGCTCGCCCGACCCAGTCCCCTGGACGACGCCGTCACCAGCGCCACCTTCCCGGCAAGCCCCAGGTCCACCGTCGGCCACCTCCGTCGCCATCTCCGCCCCGTCAACCATTCAACCGCGCCGCACCCACCCCGGCTGAACCATCGCGGTCAGCGGGCCTGGCGGGGAGCTGAGCAACACCGGGCTCAGGACCAGGAGAGGCCGGCTCGTTCCTGCCAGTAGCGTTCCGGCGGCTCGGCCAGGATGGCCAGCTCGTCCAGGTCCTCCGGGGTGAGCTCGACCCGCAGGGCGGCCAGGTTGGCTTCGAGCTGGGCCGGGGTGACGGCGCCCGAGAGGACCACGTCGGTCCAGGGGTTGGCGAGCACGGCGGCGAGGGCGACCGCGTCCACCCCGGCCCCGTGCCTGGCTGCGACCCGGCCGAGGGCGGCCGCGGCCGGGCCCTGCCCGTGCGGGGTGAGCCGGCCGTTGGCGACCGCCTCCTTGACGATCACCCCCCAGCCGGCCGCGCTGGCCTCGGCCAGGGCCGGGCCGGCGGACGGCTCCAGCAGGTTCCAGGTGGCCTGCACACAGGCGAACGGCCCCACCCCGTCGGCGGTCACCTCAAGGGCGCGGCGGATCGTGGCTGCCTGGCCGGGCCCGCTGGAGGAGAGGCCGATCACCACCCCGTCGTCGCGGAGGCGGGCCAGCTCGGCCAGCACCGCCGGGTCCTCGAGCACGCCACTGTCGAGGGTGGCCGAGTGGACCTGGTAGAGGTCCAGGTGGTCGCCCAGCAGGGCCCGGGTCTCGGCCAACTGGCGGGTCAGCGCGGCCAGCGAGTGGTCCTTGACCTCATGGGTCTCGGCGTCCATCCGCCAGTCGCCGACGTAGGTGTAGCCCCATTTGGAGCCGACCGTCACCTCGTCCGGGTCGAGCCGGCGGGCGTCCAGCCAGCTGGCCAGGAACTCCTCGGCCCGGCCGTAGGAACGGGCCGCGTCCAGGTAGCGGACCCCGTGGTCGTAGGCCGCGTCCAGCACCTGGTGGCAGCGCCGCTCCAGCTCCTCGACCCCGCGGTCGGCGCCGAGGTCGGCGTCGCGGCCGAGGTCGATGTAGGCCGGCCGGCCGAGCGCCGCCAGGCCAAGGCCGACCGGGGTGACCTGGAGGCCGGTCGAGCCCAGCGGCCGGGTCCGCACCGCCCGGTTCAGGCGTTGGCCATCGAGGTCCCGGCCGACAGCAGGTCCTCGCAGGCCTGCGTGACCCGGGCGGCCATGGACCCCTCGGCCTTGGCCATGTAGGTGCGCGGGTCGTAGGTCTTCTTCACCCCGACGTCGCCGTCGACCTTGAGCACGCCGTCGTAGTTCTTGAACATATGATCGACGATTGGCCGGGTCAGCGCGTACTGGGTGTCGGTGTCGACGTTCATCTTGATGACGCCGTAGCCGATGGCCTCGCGGATCTCGGCCAGCAGCGACCCCGACCCGCCGTGGAAGACCAGGTCGAACGGCTTCTCCTTGGCGACCTTCTCGCCGACGGCCTGCTGCAGCTCCTGGAGCAGCTCGGGACGGAGCTTGACGTGGCCTGGCTTGTACACGCCGTGGACGTTGCCGAAGGTGGCGGCCAGCAGGTAGCGCCCGCGCTCGCCGGTCCCGAGGGTCTCGGCCGTCCGCAGGGCGTCCTCGGGGGTCGAGTAGAGCTTGTCGCTCATCTCCCCGACGACATCGTCCTCCTCGCCGCCGACGACGCCGATCTCCATCTCCATGACGATCTTGGCCTTGGCGCACTCGGTCAGGAGCTCGTCGGCGATCTGGAGGTTCTCGTCCATCGGCACCGCCGACCCGTCCCACATGTTGGACTGGAACAGCGGGTCCTTGCCGGCGGCGACCCGCTCCTGCGACAGCTTGATCAGCGGGCGCATGTAGCTGTCGAGCTTGTCCTTGGGGCAGTGGTCGGTGTGCAGGGCGATGTTGACCGGGTGCTTGGCCGCCACCACGAAGGCGAACTCGGCCAGGGCGACCGCCCCGGTGACCATGTCCTTGAGCCGCTGGCCGGACAGGAACGCCGCGCCGCCGGTCGAGATCTGCACGATGCCGTCGC
>JASLIH010000239.1 GCA_030152105.1 Actinomycetes bacterium | reverse complement strand
TTCTTGGCGATCTGCACCTTGTCGTGGA
The DNA here is from genome assembly GCA_030152105.1 of Actinomycetes bacterium. The sequence continues at coordinate 11,685 of JASLIH010000239.1, read as the reverse complement.
GGATCGCCATCATCAGCTGGCGGTTGTACTTCATCACCGGGCACTGGCCGGTGGTGAAGGAGTGGGACTTGGCCCAGCCGAGCCCGATCCGGATCGACAGCGACCCGACCTTGGCCGGCTCGTCGACCGCGCCCGGGTCGCCGGTCACGTACAGCCCGGGGATCCCGAGCCTCCCGGCCGCCCTGGTGATGTCCATGACCGAGTTGAGCACCGTCGCCGGAGCCTCGCCCTGGGAGCCCTCGGTCCCGTGGCCGCGGGCCTCGAAGCCGACGCAGTCGACAGCGGCGTCGACCTCGCCCGACCCGCCCAGGATCTGCTGGAGCTGCTCGCGCAGGTCGTCGTGGGCCGACAGGTCGATGGTCTCGCAGCCGAAGCTGGCCGCCTGGGCCAGCCGGTCCTTGTTCATGTCCCCGACGATGACCACCGCCGCGCCCAGCAGGTGGGCCGAGGTGGCGCTGGCCAGCCCGACCGGGCCGGCGCCGGCGATGTAGACGGTCGACCCGGTGGTCACCCCGGCCGTCCAGGCGCCGTGGTAGCCGGTCGGGAAGATGTCCGACAGCATGGCCAGGTCCTGGATCTTCTCCATGGCCTGGTCCTTGTCGGGGAACTTGAGCAGGTTCCAGTCGGCGTAGGGGACGGTCACGTACTCGGCCTGGCCGCCCATCCAGCCGCCCATGTCGACGTAGCCGTAGGCCGCCCCGGCCCGGGCCGGGTTGACGTTCTCGCAGACGCCGGTGTTGCGCTCCTTGCAGTTGCGGCAGCGTCCGCAGGCGATGTTGAACGGGACGCTGACCAGGTCGCCCTGCTTGATGAACTCGACGTCGCGGCCGACCTCGGCGACCTCGCCGGTGATCTCATGGCCCAGGGTCTGGCCCTCGGGGGCGGTGGTCCGCCCGCGGACCATGTGCTGGTCGGAGCCGCAGATGTTGCTGGCGACGACCTTCAGGATCGCGCCGTGCTGAAGCTGTCGGTTGCTCTGCTCGGGGAGTTCCAGCTTGGGGTAGTCGAGGCTCTGCACCTCGACGTTGCCGGGTCCGGTGTAGACGACGCCGCGGTTGGTTCCCGCCAAGATCGTTCCCTCCTCTTTCGAGTGGTCTGTCCGATCCTTGGCCCCTACCCGGCTACCAGGAACCGGACACTAAGGCAAGCACGGACGAGACCGGCGATTCCCACCCGGAGGCGCCGGTCACGGCCACCGCCACCAGCAGGGTCAGGATCTCCCCGAGCTGCTGGACGGCGCCGAGCACGTCGCCGCTGACCCCGCCGATGCGCCGGACGGCCAGCCGCCCCAGCGCGAACGCGGCCAGCCCGGCGGCCGCGGCCGCCCACAGGGCGGGCAGGCCGAGCAGGGCCACGGCCACGGCCAGGCCGGCCACGGCCCCGGCCATGGCCCGGCGGCGGGACAGGGCGAGGGCGTAGCTGGCCTCGAGGCCGGTCTCGGCGGCCGGCGGCAGCACGGTCATGGTCGCCACCGCCGCGGCCCGGCTGAGGGCGTGGGCGGCCGGCAGGGCGGCCAGGGCGGCCGCCGGGGCCAGGGCGGCCACGGCCCCGGCCCGCAGCAGCAGGCTGGCCGCGACGGCCAGGACCCCGAAGGTGCCGAGGCGCGGGTCCTTGAGGATGTGGACGGTGCTGTCGCGGTCGTGGCCGCCCGCGAACGCGTCGGCGGTGTCGCCGAGGCCGTCCTCGTGGAACGCCCCGGTCAGGCAGATACCGGCGACCACGGCCAGCGACGCCGCCGGCAGCGGCGGCAGCAGCTGGCCGGCGCCGACGTAGACGGCGGCCACGGCCAGCCCGACCCCGGCGCCGACCGCCGGGAACCAGGGGACGAACCCCGCCAGCTCCTCGGGCCGCCGCGTCCCCGTCCCGGTCGGCACCCGGGTCAGGAACGACACCGCCCCGAGGAACCCGTTCACCGCGCCAGGCCCCAGTCGGCGAAGGTGGCGACCTCGGTGACGGCGGCGGCGGCCAGGCGCAGCAGGGGGACGGCGGCCAGGGCGCCGCTGGCCTCCCCCAGGCGCATGCCCAGGTCGAGCAGGGGCTGCTTGCCGAGCCGCTCGAGCAGGGCCTGGTGGCCGGGCTCGGCCGAGCGGTGGCCGGCGACGGCGTTGGCCAGGGCGCCGGGACACAGCAGCTCCAGCGGGGTCACGGCGGCGGTGACCACGAACCCGTCCAGGACCAGGGGCAGCCGGCGCAGGCGGGCCTCGAGAGCGGCCCCGGCCAGGGCGGCCAGCTCGGCCCCGCCGGCCTGGCGCAGCACCTCCAGCGGTGCCGCCCCGTCCCCGACCCGGCGCCGGGCCGCCTCGACGGCGGCCAGCTTGCGGGCCAGCCCGGTGTCGTCGACACCGGTGCCGCGGCCGGTGCTGGCCTCGGCCGGGCGGCCGAGGAGGATGGCGGTGACCGCGGCGGCCGCGGTGGTGTTGCCGATGCCCATCTCGCCCAGGACCAGCAGGTCGGTGTCCAGCCTGGCCACGGCGTCCCGGCCGGCCTGCACACAGGCCCGGAACCGGGCCGGGTCGAGAGCCGCCTGGCGGGCCAGGTCGCCGGTGGGCTCGCCGACCCCGACGTCGACCACGTCCAGGGTCGCGCCCACCTGCCTGGCCAGCACGCAGGCGGTGGCCGCGCCCTCGCGCAGGGCCTTGAGCATGGCCGCGGTCACCTCGGCCGGGTAGGCGCTGACCCCCGAGGCCGCGACCCCGTGGTCGGCCGCGAACACCACCGCGGCCGGGCGGCGCACGGCCGGCCTGCTGGTCCCCTGCCAGGCGGCCAGCCACGCGGCCAGCTCGTCCAGCCGGGCAAGGGCCCCGGACGGCCGCAGGACCTGCCGGGCCCGCCCGGCGACCGCCGCCTCCGCCTCCCGGTCGGGCCCGGGCGCCCGGACCAGCAGGTGGGCCACCTGCCGGTCGAGGCCGACCAGGTCAGCCACGGGCGTCCGCCTTGGCCTCCGGGGCCGGCCCGAGCAGGGCCAGGGGGTCGAGCAGGGGCACGGCCCGGCCGGCGACCAGCAGCAGGGCGTGGTCGGCGGCGGCCGCCCAGACGGCGTTGACCTCGCCGAGCAGGTCGCGGTAGCGGCGGGACAGGGCGTCGGCGGGGACGATCCCGGCACCGACCTCGTTGCTGACCACCACCGTGGGGGCCGCCCTGGCCGCCGCCGCGGCCGCGGCCGAGCGGGCCCGGCGCCCGACCTGCTCGTCGGTCAGGTCCTGCTGCCCGATCAGGTTCGCGACCCACAGGGTGAGGCAGTCGACCAGCACCTGGGCGCCGGCGGGGGCGCCGGCCAGGGCCGCCTCCAGGTCGAGCGGCTCCTCGACCGTCCGCCAGCCCGCCGGCCGCCGGGCGCGGTGGCGGCGGATCCGCTCGGCCATCTCGGCGTCTCCGGCCTCGGCGGTGACCACCACCGTGACCGGGCCGTCCCAGCGGGCGGCCAGCCGTTCGGCCAGGGCCGACTTGCCGCTGCGGGCGCCGCCGAGCAGCAGGGTCAGCGCCATCAGTAGTCAATCCCCCGCCGCGCTGTGACACCGCGGTCGTAGGCGTGGCGGAGCTTGCGCATCTCGGTGACGGTGTCGGCCACCTCGACCAGCTCGGCCGGGGCGTCGCGGCCGGTCGCGACCACGTTGACCGCCGGCGGGCGGTCCCGGATCGCCCCGGCCACCTCGGCGCTGTCGATCCAGCCCCAGTTCATCGGGTAGGTGATCTCGTCCAGGACGACCAGCTGGTAGTCGCCGCCCTCGAGCACCCGCCGGGCCGCCGCCCAGGCGCCCACCGCCCTGGCCCTCGTCGCCTCCAGGTCGTCGGAGTCCCAGGTGAAGCCGTCGCCGAGCGGGTTCCAGTCGATCCCGAGGCGGCGGCCGATCTCCTCCTCGCCGGTCCGCCAGCGGCCCGACTTGAGGAACTGGATGACACAGACCTTCCAGCCGCGGGCCACCGCCCGCAGGGCCGTCCCGAACGCGGCCGTCGACTTGCCCTTGCCGTCGCCGGTGTTCACCAGCACCAGCGACGGTGCCGAGCGCCGGGCCGGCCGCTGCGGCGGGTCCACCGGGGGTTGAGAGCTCATGTTGCCACCTGCTTCTCGACGTGACGGACAGGGACCACCACGATCCCGCCGCCGGGATCTTCGAGCACACGCACCGACGCGTGGTAGTGCCGGCTGATGACCTCCTCGGTCAGGACCGTCGCCGGCGGGCCGGCGGCCGCGACCCGGCCGCCGTCGAGCAGGACCAGCTGGTCGGCGAACTGGCCGGCCAGGGTCAGGTCGTGCATGGCGCTGACCACGGTCAGGTCAAGGTCGTCGCGGAGGGTGTCGACCAGCTCGAGCACCTGCTGCTGGTGGCCGACGTCCAGGCCGGTGGTCGGCTCGTCCAGCAGCAGCACCGGTGCCTGCTGGGCCAGGGCCCTGGCCAGCACGGCCCGCTGACGCTCGCCGCCGCTGATCGAGTCGAGCCGGCGGGTCGCGAGACCGGTCAGGTCGAGGTGGTCCAGGACCGAGGCCACGATGGCCAGGTCGCGCCGGGACTCGGTGCCGAAGGTGGGGATGTAGGGGGTGCGCCCCAGCAGCACGTACTCGGTGACGGTGATCCCGGCCGGGACCACCGGGTTCTGGGGGACCATGGCGATCCGCCTGGCCAGCTCCCGGCGCGACAGCCCGCCCCCGGCGGCGTCCCCGACGCGGATCTCGCCCTGGTAGGGGATCAGCCCGGCGATGGCCCGCAGCAGGGTCGTCTTGCCCGACCCGTTGGGCCCGATCAGGCCGAGCCGGGACCCGCCGGCGATGACCAGGTGCAGGTCGGTGAGCACCGGCCGCCCGTCCAGCGCGACCGACACCCCCTTGACCTCGACGGTGGTCATGCGACCTGCCGGGAGGACCGCAGGACCAGGGCGAAGAAGGGCGCCCCGAAGAACGCCGTGATCACCCCGATGGGCAGCTCGGCCGGGGCCATCACGGTGCGGGCGACCAGGTCGGCCAGGATCAGGAAGGCCGCCCCGCCGATCAGGCTGAGCGGGACCAGGAGCCGGTGGCTGGGCCCGGCGACCAGCCGGATGGTGTGGGGCACGATGATGCCGACGAACCCGATCAGGCCGCTGACCGCGACCGCGGCCGCGGTGGCCAGGGTGGCCGCCGCGACCACCACCAGCCGCACCCGGGCCGCCCGGACCCCGAGGCTGGCGGCCTCGTCGTCGCCCACGGCGAGCACGTCGATCAGTCGCCGGTGGAGCAGGATGGCCACGGTGCTGAGCAGCGCGTACGGCACCACCAGGGCGACCTCGTGCCAGCCGGCGGTGGTCAGGCGGCCGAGGATCCAGCCGTAGACCTCCCGGAGGGTCTCCGCATTCTGCTGCTGCAGGTAGGTCTGGACGGCGGTCAGGAAGGCGGCCACAGCGACCCCCGAGAGGATCAGGGTGGTGGTCGTCCTGGCCCCGCCCGAGCGCCCGAGGGCGTAGGCGGCCACGACGCCGATGACGGCCCCGGCGAAGGCGGCCAGCGGTAGCAGGTCGACCGGCCAGGAGGCGGTGTCGGGGCCGTAGGCGATGGCCAGGGTGGCCCCCAGGCCGGCCCCGGCGGCCGCCCCCAGCAGGTACGGGTCGGCCAGGGGGTTGCGGAACACCCCCTGGTAGGCCGCCCCGGCCAGGGCCAGCATGGCCCCGACGAGCCCGCCGAGGACCACCCGGGGTAGCCGCAGCTGCCACAGGATGGCCGCCTCCTGCTGCGACAGCCCCGAGTGGGTGGTCACCAGCGGCAGCCGTCCGGCCAGCTCGACCAGGACGGCGCCCGGGTTGAGCGGGACCGGCCCGACCAGGACGGCGGCCAGCGCCGCCCCGGCCAGGCCGGCGCAGCCGGCCGCCAGCAGGCCGCCGCGGGTCACGAACCAACCGCCTCCAGGGCCTGGACCTTGGCCGCGACCACCTTGAGGAAGTCGACGACCCGCGGGCCCCAACGGGAGGCGACGTCGTCGTCGAGCTCGACCACGCCGCCGGACCTGACGGCGGTGAGCTTGTCCCAGCCGTCCCTGGCCGCGACCGTCTTGGCCGACTGGGCGCAGCACTTGGTGTCGGCCAGGAAGATCAGGTCGGGGTCGGCCTTGATGACGTACTCGGCCGACAGCTGCGGGTAGCCGCTGGCCTGCTTGTCGGCCGCGTCGGCGATGTTCCTCATGCCGAGCTGGTCGTACAGCTGGCCGATGAAGGTCTTGGAGGTGGCCGAGTACAGGTTCTTGTCCAGCTCGTGGTAGTAGGTCAGCGGCCGTTCGGGCCGGTCGGCGGCGGCGATCTTCTCGATCTCGGTCCGCATGGTGGCGGCCAGCTGGCCGGCCTCGTCCACGTGGCCGGTGGCCTTGCCGAGCTGGTCGAGCTGGGCGTAGGTGTCCTCCAGGCGGGTGGCCGCCGGCTGCTTGAGCGCCGGGATGCGCAGCTTGTCGAGCCCGGCCTTCAGCTCCCCGGGGTCGTCGGAGTAGACGACCAGGTCGGGCTTGTAGCCGGCGATGGCCTCGATGTTCGGCTGGTAGGCCGACAGCTCGGTCTTGGGCGCCTCGGCCGGGTAGTTGGAGTTGCTGTCGACGGCCACCACCTGACCGCCGGCGCCGATGGCGAACAGCATCTCGGTCGCGGTCGGCGACAGCGACACGATGCGCTTCGGCCCCGGCGCGGCCGCGCTCTGGGTGGTCACGTCCTTGCCGCAGCCGCCGGCCACCAGGGCCACGAGCAGCAGCAGGGGGACGAGCGATCTCCTCATGCATCCTCCTCTCGGTCGGAGGATGCGAGGCCGGTGGGAACCCGAGGCATAACCCGCCCTTCCTCCGAGGACTGAGCTTGCGGCCACGGAGGCAGGCGACCTGGCTTGTCCCCGCCACGGCTGGCGGGGCCTCACAGTTGCGGGACAGCGCCGGATTCGCACCGGACTTCGCTGGTCTCCGTGGCACCCGGCGGAGGCGCCGGGCACGCGGAGTATATGACAGACTCCGGCCATGACAGGTGCGACAAGACGGACGCTCGACGCCATCCTGGACGCGATGCTCGACGCGTTCCCGTCGCAGGGTCGCGACCTGGGCCTACGCGCCTACGAGGGGCGGGTCGACGACCTCTCCCCCGCCGGGCTGCGCCGCCGGGCGGCCGAGCGCCGCCGCCACCTCGAGACCCTGGCCGCCCTGCCCGCGGCCGGCGGCCAGGAGGCGGCCGACCGCGACCACCTGGCCCTGGTCCTGGCCGAGGAGGAGCTGCTGCTGGCCCGGCGCGAGCAGGCCCGCCGGGACCCGCTGTGGGCGGGCCGGGTGCTGGGGGTGACCTCCTATCTGGAGGGCCCGCCCGGGACCGCGGCCGAGCGCGCGGACGGGCTGCGGCGGCACCTGGAGCAGGTCCCCGACGCCCTCGACGGCCTGGCCGGCGGGCTGGAGGAGGTGCCGCTGGCGTTCCGGGAGGCGGCCGCCGACGTGTTCCCGGGGTACGCCAGCTTCTACCGGACCGAGGTCGCCGCCCAGGCCGGGGCCGAGGTGGCCGAGCGGGCCGCGGCCGCGGTCGAGCGGTACGCGGCCACCGTGGCCGGGCTGGACGGGCCGCCGCTGGCCCCCTGGGGGCCGGCCGACTTCGCCGAGCTGCTGCGGGTCCGCACCGGCACCGCCCTCGACCCGGCCGGGCTGCTGGCCAGGGGACGGGCCGAGGCCGACCGGCAGCTGGCCTTCCAGCGGGAGGCGGCCGCCCACGCCGGCGGCACCCCGACCGAGGTCAGGGCCCGGGCGGCCAAGCGGGCCCCGGCGGCCGGAGAGCTGCTGGCGGCGGCCGCGGCCTCGGTGGCCGAGTGCCGCCAGTTCGTGGCCGACAGCGGCTTCATGTCGCTGCCCTCCGACGAGCCGCCCGGGGTCGAGGCCGCCCCGCTGTACCTGCGCGGGGCGCTGGCCTTCCACCACGCCCCGGGGCCGTTCGACCCGGTGCCCCCGTCCAGCTTCCGCTACTACCTGACCCCGCCCCTGCCCGAGTGGGACGCCGAGCGGACCGGGCGCTGGATGGGCCTGTTCGAGCCGCACATCCTGGCCGTCTGCACCCTGCACGAGACCTACCCGGGCCACCACGCCCACGAGCTGCACCTGCGCCGGGCCCCGAGCCGGGTCGCCACCGCCCTGTGGAACGAGATCCTCGGCGAGGGCTGGGCCCACTACTGCGAGGAGGCGGCCTTCGACGCCGGCTTCCGGGCCGGCGACCCCGAGGCCGAGGTGGCCATGCGGACCGACGCCCTGGTCCGGGCGGCCCGCCTGCTGTGCGCGGTCGGCATGCACACCCAGGGGATGACCCTGGACGAGGCCACGACCGAGTTCGAGACCACCGCCGGCCTCGACCCCGACCATGCCCGCCTGGAGGCCGTCCGCGGCACCTGGGACCCCGGCTACTTCGCCTACACCCTCGGCAAGCTCGAGATCCTCGCCCTCCGCGACCAGGTCGGCGGCGACCTCCGCGGCTTCCATGACTGCCTGCTCGCGTCCGGCGCCCCGCCCCCGGCGATCGTCGCCCGCCACCTGCTCCCCAGCTGAGCTCAGCGGGCGACCGCGAACAGCGCGATCAGCACCGCCACCCCCAGCGCCACCCAGAACAGCGGGTCGATCCCCGACTGTCCCCGCCGGTACCCGCTCCTGCGCCGGGTGCTGGTCCGACGCCGCCTCCAGGTCCGTGCCATGGTCCTTCCTTCCTCCAGCTCGACGGCCTGCTTGGCCTGTTGTTCCCAGCCAACCGCGGTCTCAGACCCCTACTGTTGGGGGATGCGTGCTGAGACCCGGCCGGACCGGGGTGCGGTGGTCGGCGCTCTGCTCAGGGTGGTGCTGGCCGGGGCCTGCTGGGCGATGGCGGCGGTGCTGGCCAAGTACGCCTTCGAGCGGGGGGTGCCGCCGGTACGGCTGGCCGAGGCCCGGGTCGCGGTGGCGCTGGTCGCGCTGGCCCCGTTCCTGGCCTGGCGGCGGCCCGGCCTGCTGCGGCCGCCGCCGGGGACCTGGCCGGCCCTGGCCGGGTTCGGGGCTTGTGTGGCCGCCGTCAACCTCACCTACTACCTGGCCATCGACCACCTGCCGGTCGGGGTCGCGGTGGCCCTGCAGTACACCGGGCCGGCGATCCTGCTGGCCATGACCACCCTGCTGCTGCGAGGGACCCGAGCCGCAAGCCTAGCCCCCCGGTCGACGGGGAGTCCGGGGCGGCTGGCCTGGGCGGCGGCCGGGCTGTCGCTGGCCGGGGCCGTGCTGGTCAGCCGGGCCCTTGAGGGGCTGGGCGCCCTGGACCTGCCCGGGCTGGCCGCCGGGCTGGCCTCGGCGGTGCTGTTCGCCGCCTACCTGCTGTCGGCCGAGCTGGCCGGCCGCCGGGGGGCCGAGCCGGCGACCACGCTGCTGTGGGGGTTCCTGGTCGCGGTGGCCATCTGGTCGCTGGCCGTGCCGTGGTGGTCGTGGCCGCTGGCCTTCCTGGCCGACCCGGGTGTGGCCGGGGCCGTGCTGGGGGTCGGGCTGCTGGGCACGCTGCTGCCGTTCGCCCTGGCCGTCGGGGCGGTCCGGGTGATCAGCGCCGCCACCGCCGGGATCGCCGCCACCGCCGAGCCGGTGTTCGCGGCCGCCTTCGCCTGGCTGCTGCTCGGCCAGCGCCTCAACCCGGCCCAGCTGGCCGGGGCCGGCCTGGTCGTCGCCGGGGTCGTCCTGGCCCAGCTGGCCGCGGCCAGGGCCCGGCCGGAGGTCGCCTAGCCCAGTTGCGGCAGGACGTCGCGGGCGACCAGGGTCGCGGCCAGGAAGACGAACGCCACCGCCGAGATGCCGGTGAGCCAGGCCTGGCCGCGGGGGCCGACCCGCCGGCCGGAGCGGGCCACGGCCAGGGCGATCACCGCCTCGAGGCCCGAGGCGACCAGGAACCAGACGACGGTGAACAGCACCAGCCCGGCCGTGCCCCCGGCGCGCTGGGCGGCGAGCATCGCCGGGGTGCCCGTGGCCAGCCAGAACGTCCAGGTGAGGGGGTTGGCCAGGTTGCCGGTGACGCCCTTCCAGAAGGCCCAGCGGTGGCTGACCTCGAGCTGGCGGTCCCGCCGCCACAGGGCGACCGCGTCGCGGCCGGCCTGCCAGGCCAGGTACAGCAGGAACAGGGCGCCGACGGTCCCGACCCACAGCGCCCCCCGGTCCAGCGAGCGGATGATCCAGGCGAAGGCCAGGGCCGGGAGCAGCAGCACCAGGTCGGCGGTGGCCGACCCGAGAATGACCCGGAACGCGGCCCCGAACCCGCTGGTGGCGGCCTGCTGGATGATGACCACGAAGATGGGCCCGACCGAGAGCGCGGCCCCCACTCCCAGCAGCATCCCCAGCCACAGCACCTCGGTCACGCCCGTCATGGTAGTGGCCGTCGACGGCGACTAATGTGGGGGCCGGAGACGACAAACCCCCCAGACCCAGGGAGCCGACGGTGAGCGAGGAGCGCGAAAAGGTCACCGCGGTCGGGGCGCTGGACCAGCTCCCCGACCCCGACCCCGACGAGACCAGAGACTGGCTTGACTCGCTGAGCGACGTTGTCGAGCGCGAGGGGCCGGCCCGGGCACGCTTCCTGCTCCGCAAGGTCCTCAGCCACGCCGGCACCCTGGAGGTGGGCCTGCCCCCGCTGCCCTCCACCGACTACGTGAACACCATCCCGGCCTCGGCCGAGCCCGACTACCCGGGCGACGAGGAGCTGGAGCGGCGGCTGCTGGCGATCGTGCGCTGGAACGCGGCCGCCATCGTGTCCCGGGCCAACCGCCCCGAGCTGGGCGTCGGCGGGCACATGGCCTCGTTCGCGTCCGCGGCCGAGCTGTTCGAGGTCGGCTTCAACCACTTCTTCCGGGGCAAGGAGGGCGGCGCCGGCGACCAGATCTACTTCCAGGGCCACTCCGCCCCCGGCGTCTACGCCAGGGCGTTCCTTGAGGGCCGGCTCACCGAGGCCAACCTGGACGCCTTCCGCCAGGAGAGCAAGCCCGAGGGCCTGTCGTCCTACCCGCACCCCCGGCTCATGCCCGAGTTCTGGGAGTTCCCGACCGTCTCCATGGGCCTCGGCCCGCTCAACGCCATCTACCAGGCCCGCTTCAACCGTTACCTGCAGCACCGGGAGCTGGCCGACACCTCCGGGTCGCGGGTGTACGCCTTTGTCGGCGACGGCGAGATGGACGAGCCCGAGGCCCAGGGCGCGCTGACGGTGGCCGGCCGGGAGAACCTTGACAACCTGACCTTCGTGCTCAACTGCAACCTCCAGCGCCTGGACGGCCCGGTCCGCGGCAACGGCAAGATCATCCAGGAGATGGAGTCGCTGTTCCGCGGGGCCGGCTGGAACGTCGTCAAGGTCGTCTGGGGCCGGCTCTGGGACGACCTGCTGGCCCGGGACGAGACCGGCGAGCTGGTGGCCAAGCTGAACTCGACCCCCGACGGGGCGTTCCAGACCCTGGCCGCCGAGAGCCCGGCCTACATCCGCGAGAAGCTCTTCGACACCAAGGGGCTGCGGCAGCTGATCGACGGCCTGTCCGACGACGAGGTGGTCGCCCTGGCCGTCGACCGGGGCGGCCACGACCTGCGCAAGGTCCACGCCGCCTACCGGGCCGCCCTCGACCACCAGGGCCAGCCGACGGTGATCCTGGCCCAGACCATCAAGGGCCGGGGGCTGGGCCGCGAGTTCGAGTCCCGCAACGCCACCCACCAGATGAAGAAGTTCGTCCGCGGCACCCTC
>JASLIH010000229.1 GCA_030152105.1 Actinomycetes bacterium | reverse complement strand
CTGCATGGCACTTGGTGGCAGCAGCGGTTGACTAGGCGGTTCACCCCATCCCTGTGCCACTTACGGAGTCGCACGACCAGCAGAAATGCCGGTTAGCATGGCGCTCAGCCCTCGATACCTGATAAGGATGAGGCCGCTGGTTCAAGTCCAGCCAGGCCCACGACACCGGCTCTGACCTGGGGAAACGCTCGTCAGCTGGATCCTTCGATCGCGATTGCTGGTGTGCGTCGCATGCGCACAGCGGTCGGAGAACGCATCCCTGCACTGCTGCCCTCGGACCATGCAGGTCAAGCCGAGGGACGCTCTCGCCCAAGTGGTATGGCGCATGCTATCTGCCGTTAGAGTGCCTTGACTGACGGTCCTGACGATGGTCCTGGATATGTGTGTAGGGAGCGTGGGGTCTCGTGTCGGGCGCAGATCCACTGGAGGAGTTCGGAAGTGGCCTGCCCATGGGCTGGCTCACCTTCCTCTTCACCGACATCGAGGGCTCCACCCGGCTGATCCAGGAGATCGGTACAGACAGGTATGGGGACCTGCTGGCTCAGCATTCTCGGCTGTTGCGGGAAGCGGTTGCGATGCATGGGGGGCGGGAGTTCGGTAGCGAGGGCGACGCCCACTTCTTTGTCTTCCGGGGTGCGGCAGGCGCGGTCAGGGCGGCGGCCCAGGCGCAGCGGCGGCTGGCCGCCTACCAGTGGCCGCCCGAGGCGGCTATCCGGGTCCGGATGGGTCTTCACACCGGGAATCCTGCCGTCCGGGACGGCCATTACGTCGGCGTGGAACTCAACCGTGTCGCCAGGATCACCGCGTCCGGCCATGGCGGCCAGATTCTGATCTCGCAGGCGACCCGAGACGGCGCCCAGCCCGACCTCCCGGAGGTCGGGTTCACGAGTCTCGGGTTGCACCGGTTGAAGGATCTCGTGGACCCGGTCCGGATCTACCAGGTCCAGGCCGATGGCCTCGCCCAGTCGTTCCCCGCCATCCGAACGATCGACACCCGGCCCAAGCGGCTTCCGGCCCAGCTGACCAGCTTCATCGGCCGCGAGCAGGACATCCGGAGGGTTTCCGAACTGCTTGAGCAGGACCGGTTGGTGACCCTGGCCGGCCCGGGAGGAAGCGGCAAGACCAGGCTGACCGTCCTGGTGGCGGACCGCGTCCTTCCGTACTTCGACGATGGCGTCTTCTTCGTGCCGCTGGCCCCCGTGCGCGACACAGAGATGGTCCCCTCGACCATCGCAGGTGTACTCGGCGTGAAAGAGGCTCCCGACCTTCCGGTCCTCATGGCCCTGGAGGAGCACCTGCGTGACCGCCGGCTGCTGTTGGTCCTGGACAACTTCGAACATCTCCTGCCAGCCGCATCGGTGGTGAGCCGCCTGCTGGGCGCGGCACAGCAGGTCAAGATCCTGGCCACATCCCGCGCCCTCTTGCGCATCTACGGCGAGCGGGACTACGTCGTGGCGCCCCTGCCCATCCCAGAGCCGCACGTGACCTCCGTGCCAGAGGTCGAGAGCTACCCGGCAGTTCAGCTCTTCCTGGATCGGGCAGCCATGGCCCGGCCCGGGTTCGCCCTCTCGGTGGACAGTGCCAGAGCGGTGGCCGAGATCTGCCGGCGGCTGGACGGCCTGCCCCTGGCGATCGAGTTGGCCGCGGCACGCATCCGGATCCTCTCACCTGGCGAGCTCCTCCGGCGCCTCGGCCACCGCCTCGTGCTGGAGGGAGGCACCCGCGACCTTCCGGAGCGTCAGCGCACGCTTCGCGCGACGATCGACTGGAGCCACCAGCTGCTCGACGTGAACGAGGCTCGGCTCTTCGCCCACCTGTCGATCTTCGCCGGCGGGTGGACCGGCCAGGCGGCCGAGCGGATCTGCGACGAAGGTCTCGGGGTACAGGTACTTGATGGCCTGGAGGCGCTGATGGACCACAGCCTCGTCCAGCGGGTGATCTCCGACCACGATGCGCTCCGCTTCGACATGCTGGAGACGATCCGTGAGTACGCGCGAGAGCGGCTGGATGCGTCCGGCGAAACCGACGACCTCGCCCGCCGCCACGCCGGCTACTTCCTTGAGCTTGCCCAGGACGCTGAACCGCATATCACCGGGCCCGAAGCGGACCGCTGGCTCGATACCCTGCGCCTGGAGACAGACAACTTCCGCAGCGTCCTTCGCTGGGCGATGGACCGGGGCGACCTACCCGGCTTGGACATCGGTATGCGGATGGCCGCCTCCCTGTGGCGGTTCTGGCAGCAGACAGGAGCGCTGCGCGAGGCGCGTCAATGGCTGGAGGACCTTCTGGCGCGCGGGACGGACCCGAGTATCGGTTCGGCCAGAGCAAGGGCGCTGATCGCCGCGGGCGGCATCGCGTACTGGCAAACCGATCTCGGGCGGGCGCGCGACCTCTACGAGGAGGCGCTGGACCTCTACCGGGGACTTGATGACCGGCCAGGCATGGCCGATGCGCTGAACAGCCTCGCGGGGATCCCGATGATGACCGGCGACCTGCCACTTGCCCGCCAACTCGCGGGCCAGGCCCGCGATCTGTGGCAGGAGTTGGGTGATCAGTGGCAGGCGGCGCTCGCGACGCTGACGCTTGGCATGTCGTCCTTGCTTGAAGGCGGATACGAGCAAGCGCTCTCGTACTTCGAGGAGTTCGTGCCCGTCGTCCGCGCGCGCGGCGACCACTTCTGGCTCATCAGCGGGTTGACGAGCATGGCCCAGGCGCAGCACCTCCTGGGCCGCTTCGAGCAAGCCCGCCAGAACTTCGGCGAGGCGCTTCGCCTGGCGCTGGAGGCAAACGATCTGGCCTCGGTGACCATCGCCCTTGATCCCCTCTCCAACCTTGAGGGCGCTGCCGGGGATCACGACCGGGCGGTCCGGCTGTGGGCCGCCTCCGAGGCGATCAAGCAGCAGATCGGTGGCGGCGCCCCAGCCGAGGTCTTTCGGGTGAGCAACCCAAGCGCGGCTGCGACATTGGCAATGGGTGAGGACGCCGTGGGGCGCGCCTGGGCCGAGGGATGGGCCCTGACCCCCAAAGAGGCGGTACGATACGCAACCCGTGAACCCGCTCCCGATCGGACACGGATCGAACCGTAGGCGCGGGCGTCCTGAAGAGGATCACTCCCCAGCCTGCCGCCCAGGCCACTCGATAAGGATTCCGGCCACCCGTGCACCAGGGCGATTCACCCCATCCCTGTGGGACTTACGGTGTCGCACGACCAGCGCAAATGCTGGTTAGCATGGCACTCAGCCGTCCATCTCTGATAAGGATGAGGCCGCTGGTTCAAGTCCAGCCAGGCCCACCAAACTGGCCCGTGACCAGCAGAAATGCCGGTAACGAGGTTGAGGTGGCAGCCCCATCGGACCTCCGCTGTTTGGG
>JASLIH010000175.1 GCA_030152105.1 Actinomycetes bacterium | reverse complement strand
CCTACGGCTTCCGGACCGTCTCCCAGCTCAACATCGGCTACCGGCACAGCCCGGCCGTCCAGGAAGGCCGCCCTGCGCTGCGCCGAGGGCCCAGAGCGGGTGACCGATTCCCCGATGCGCGCGTCGCCCGGGACGGCCAGGAGTGCTGGCTGGGTGAGGCCCTGGTCGGGCCAGGCTTTCACCTGCTCCTGTGCGGCCCGCCCGGCGACTGGCACCCCAGCCAGCTCACCACGCTGCGCCACCGCTACCCCGACACGGTGGCGGTGCACCATCTGACCCGCGCAGCCACTCCCGGCGCCCTCCACGACGTTGGCGGGCAGGTGTTCGTGCGCCTCGGCATTGACGGCACCGGGCAGTACCTCATTCGCCCTGACGGTCATATCGGCTACCGCTGTGGTGGCGACGATCTGGCCGGGCTGCAGCGCTACCTGGCCCGCTGGCTTCCCACCACAACGTCACGGGCCGTCTGACCAGGTCAACGCACCGCGGCGCTCCCAGCACCTGCCATAACGGATGAGGCTTCGCCGTTCGCTATGGCCGGGGCTGGCTCGGTGGGCGAAGGACGGTGGGGCCGAGCCATTGGCTGGCCAGCAGGGCCAGCTCGACCGACAGTCGGTTGTCGCCGACGGGATGGCCGAGGGCCTCCTCGGCCTTGCGGACCCGGTACTGGACACTGTTCTTGTGCAGGATGAGCCGCTCGGCGGTGGCCTTGAAGCTGCCGTTCTCCTGCAGGAAGACCCGCAGGGTGTCCCGCAGCCTGGCGTGCTGGTCGTCGTCGTCGGCCAGCTGCCCGAGCGTCTCGTGCACCCAGGTCCGCAGGAGCTCGACCGAGCTCGCCATCAGGGCCAGCGGCGCGACCTCGGTGAAGCTGGTCAGGCGCGGTCCCGACGGACCGGCGGCCAGCGCGACCGCGTGGGCGGCCAGCGCCTGTTGGTGGGTGCGGCGGAAGCCGGGGACACCGGCGCCTGCGGCGCCGAAGGCGAACCGGATCCCGGGCGCTGGCCCAGCGCCACGCACGGTTGGAACGGTGAAGGAGTCGCTGGCGCCGAGCGGCAGCCAGGCCCAGGCGCTGGACTCGTCCTGGGGAACAAACATCGGCCGCCCCTCGCATCCTGCCCGGGCTGCGACCTCCGTGGTGGCGTGTTCCAGTCGGGCGAGGGCGGGCCCGCCGGCTTCTGGGTCGCCGAGCCAGCACACCGTCCCGACGTGGTACTGCCGCAGGTGGTAGCCCAGGACGGTTTCGGAGGCGTCGACGTCGACCCGGTCGCCTCGCAGCAGGGCCCGGACCCGGCCGGCTCGGGCCGCGCCGCGGTTGCGGAGCCAGTTCTCCTTCTCGGCCTCGTAGGCGGCTACCAGCTCTTCCGACACGCGGTCGATGTAGGCGGCGGTGGTCTCGGCGATGCGCAGCCCAGCGGCGCTGATGATCGCGGCGTCGTCGGTTTGCCGCCCGAGCTCCTGCAGGCACCAGTGTTGGAACCGCGTCGAGCCGATGCGGTAGGCCCGCAGCAGCGCGGCCATGGGGATGCCGCGTTGGGCCAGCCGGCGGGCGTATTCCTCGGCGGCCGCCGGGGCATGCACCCGGTCCAGGTCGATGCCGTGCTGGAGGATGTGGAGCACGGTGGCGACGTTCTCGGCGACACTGGCCTCCAGCAGTGTGAGGACTCGGCTGTCGGCGCGCAGCTGCGGGATCTCCCGCACGATGAGCTGGTAGATGTCCGCCGAGAGCTCGGCCGCGTGAGGGGCAAGCGCGCCGGAGACGTCGGCGGCGTGCTGTGCAACGGTGGGAGGTACTCGCTCCACAGCCGGATGGTACGCCGCTTGCTCCGAATGCCGCCTCGGCCATCACCCGGCCTGGCGGCAGGTATGTCGTGGGGCGGCTGTGCGCTGGGGACGACGCCGGGCTGGTTCTTGGTGACTCGCGCCCAATGGCAGGCCGGCGCGTCGCCAGTACCGTCAGCCAGGACCGCGGCCGGCCGGCAGCGAGATCCCGTACTCGCCCACACCAAGGAGAACTCATGGACTTCTCAACCCAACTCGACGACCTCCAGCAGCGCGCCGCCGATGCCAAGACCTCGGCCAAGGCGGCCGTGACGGAGTCCCGCGAGCAGCTCCGCCAGCGCATCGACCAGGCCAAGGTGGAGGTGGACCTGGCCGCCAAGGACACCCGGCAGCAGGTCGGTGAGGCCGCGGCCAGTGCCCGCGGCACATGGGCCCAGATGAAGGCCGACACCGCCGCCAAGCTGGACGACTTCGAAGCGAAGATGGACAGGCGGGCCGACCAGCTGGATGCCAATGTGGCCGCCCGCCAGGCGGACGGGGCGGAGGCTGACGCCGCCGACGCGATCGACTTCGCCGCCTGGACGGTCGACAACGCTCGGCTGGCCGTGCTGGACGCAATCGACGCCCGGGTCTACGCCGACGAGCTCGCCACGACGGCAAGCTCCTAGCCTTCACCGCTGAGCAGGACGCCCCGGGGCTCGGCGTCACCGGCCCCGGGGCGCAACTTGTCCGAGGAGGAACCATGAGCGCACGGCCGCTCCCTATGCCCACCAACCCGGCGCTGCTGCGGCACGCCGAGCAACGCCGTAAGAGCCTCGAGAACCGCATCGCCGACCGGATCACCCGCTTCGCCGGGTCGATGCAGTTCGTCTACCTCCACGTCATCTGGTTCGCCGTCTGGATCCTGTCGGGCGTCGAGCACTATCCCTATGGGCTGTTGACCATGATCGTGTCGCTGGAGGCGATCTTCCTGTCGACCTTTGTGATGATCAGCCAGAACCGGGCCGACGAGAAACGCCAGGTCCTGGCCGACCACCAATGGCAGACCGTCCAGCAGGAAGAACGCAGAACGAGCAGCTGCTCCAGCTGTCCAACCAGATCCTGGAGCTCACCAGGGCCATCCACGCCATGGACACCGCCCGGTCACCCACCGGCCGGGACGGCACCGAGCAGGCCACCAGAAGCTCGATCCGTAACGCGCTGGGGCAACGACCTGCCGACAGGAGTGATGGCAGAGCGTGATCCGATCGGCGACACTCCCACGATGACCACCAGCCCGCCACCGACGCGGTACCACCGATGGCTGGGCTGGTACGCCCTGGCGATGCGGCGAGCCGTCGTCGTGAGCTCCATCGGGCTGACCGTGGTGGTGGTGCTCGTCTGGTTCGTACCCTGGGGGATGGCCGTGGTCGCCGGCTGGGACGCCGCCGCGCTCACCTTTCTCGTGAGCATCTGGCCGATCATCATCCGGGCCGACGCCGCCCACGTCGCCCAGATCGCCACCCGCGAGGACGAGACCCGCGGCTCGGCGGCCGTGCTGCTGGTTGGGGCGAGCGTGGCCAGCCTCCTGGGCGTCGTCCTCACCCTCGACCTTGCCGGGCGCCAGGGCGGGCCGCTTCGGGTGCTGCTCATCGGCGCGGCCGTGCTGACCGTCGTGCTGTCGTGGACGGTGGTCAACACGGTCTACACCCTGCGCTATGCCGACCTCCACTTCAGGTCGGGGAAGGCAGGCATCGCCTTCGGCGACCCGGATGGGCAGGAGCAGCCGACCTACCGTGACTTCGCCTATGTCGCCTTCACGATTGGCATGTGCTACCAGGTGTCGGACACCACGGTGCGCGACCCGCGGATCCGGGCCACCGTGCTCTCCCACGCCTTCTTGTCGTATCTGTTCGGCGTGGTGATCGTGGGCGGTTCCGTCAACCTCATTGCTGGCCTGCTCCACTGATCATTGGCCATTCGGGTCGCACCTGCCGCCGCCAGGCGCCCATGGCGGAAGCTCGGCAGAAGTGCTGGAAATGAGCCGGCTGCCTGGCGGATCTAAGGCAGTAGACCAATGTGGGGCCGCCCGTCTTAGACCTACGGTTGTCCCAGTGAAGACAACGTAGGAGGACACCATGGCCATGACCATCCTGGGCTACCGCGCCATGCTGGCGGAGCTGCGGAGAGATGCCCGGCTCCGCCAGGCCGCAGCCGCCCGCAAGGGGCGGGCGGCCCGCGCCGCCCGTCGCCAGAAGGAGGTCTGACAATGGCAGCGCTGATCTTGGTGGCGGCGGTCGTGATCTTCGCCGTTGTCGGCGGATTCCTCGGCGCCGACTCCCGCGACGGGGCCGACTGGTCACCAGCCACCCCCACAAGCGGTGAGCGCCGGGCTCTGCCAGGTTCGTAGGAGAGTCTCTGACCAGCCCGATAGCCGCAGGAAGCCCCGGGGGTGGTCACCAGCTGATCTGCCAGGAGGGTGCTCCCTGGGACCGGTAGCGGCACCACGTGCCCGTGATGACGGCGCGGTCGAGGTGGGCGGCGAGTTCGGGGGCGGATGGCTCGAGACGGCGGATGGCGTCGCGGATCCTTGCGCTCACCGCCTTGCGGGCCCGCTCGCTCGCGGTCGTCCCGAGCTGCCGTTGCCGCCCTGAGAGACCTGTCGCGCTCTTGAGCTGGGCGAGCACGGCCTCGTGTTCGTTGTCGATCAGGTGGAGGCGCTCGGGATCGTTGTCGCGCTCCGCCTCCGCCCGGTCCTGCTCGAGCTCGACGAGCCGGTGCCGGTATGCGTCGATCGCGGTCCTGTCGGTCACGGCGCCGGCCGAGGCGTCCTGGACGAGCGCCTGGGCGAGCTCCAGCACATGAACGTCCCTGTCCGGACGGCTGAGCAGCACGGCCAGGTCGCGCCAT
Organism: Actinomycetes bacterium; assembly: GCA_030152105.1. The sequence goes on along the minus strand of JASLIH010000175.1, from coordinate 3,986 downwards.
CCCTTGCTGTCGGGCACGGTGGCCATCTCCGGCCCGCAGGTGACAGTCCACACGCGCTGCTCCCGCCGGAGCGCGGCATGCTGGTGGTGACCGCCAACCGCGGACGGTGACATGGGGGCAAGGGCGCGTAGGGCATCGCCGCTGGCGGCCTCCCACACCCTCGCGCCAAGCCGGGCGTGGACGGCCACAGCCTGCTCGAGCAGCGCGCGCGCCTCCTCGTCCCGGCCGAGCGACGTCGCGGCGATCCCCGCGAAGTGGGCATGACTGCCCGCAAAGGCGACGACGGCTCCATTGACGCCACACGACGATGTGACCGGACGGAACTCATCCAGGATGCGGGCGCACAGTTCGGCATCCTCGAGCCGGACCGCCGCGTCGGTGAGATTGCCGACGAACACCGACCACAGATAGGAGCGGTCGGCCTGCCAGGCGCCGAGCTCGAGCACGATGTCGACCTCACGTCGGGCGGCGTCGAGGTCGCCGGCCCGGGCCATGAAGCCAGCGGCGACGGCGTGGGCGTGCACCGGCGCGCCGATCCACCAGCGCACAGCCTCGCCTGCGAAGGCCCGTTGCGCGTCGGCATCGCCCTGGGCTCGAACCAGCTCGAGCCGCTGGGACATGCGCACGTTCCCGGTGTCGGGCTCCCGGATGCGCTCACCCAGCCGGGCCGCCTCCTCGATGAGCTGCGCAGCCTCGCCGAGCCTGCCGTCCAGCAACTCGAGTGCCGCCCGCCTGGTGAGTGCGAGGTAGCGGAAACGAGGTTGGCCCATGGCCTCGGCAGCGGCGAGATAGGCGTCCAGGGCAGGCCGGAATGCGGGCGAACCGGTTTCGAGGAGGGCATTGGCGATGAGCAGCAATCCCTCCGCTCGCCGCTCTTCATCACCCAGCCGTTCGGCGATCCTGACGATGTCGCGGGCCAGGCCGAGCCGTTCCTGGGCGGTGCCCGGGGTCCACAGCACATCGTGGCGGGCCAGGAGGCAGGCAAGGAGGGCAGTCGGGTCGTCGGCCTGCCAGGCGAGCTGCAGCGCCTGCTCGCTCAGGGGATGGGCGCGGGGCCGGTCGTGCGGAACCGAGTGCTGGAGCTCTCGAGCCATGGCGGCTGTGAGCTGGGCCTCGAGCGAGGTGTCGCGACCTGCGACCGCCTGCCGTGCCGCTTCGAGCGGCTCGATCACGTCATGACGCCGCATCGCGAACCGGGCCCCCAGGTGCTGCAGCCCGAAGGCGACGGCCCCGATCCTGGCGGGATCCCCGCAGGCTTCGGCGTGGCCCCGTGCACGCACCAGCAGCTCTCTGGCGCGGTCGGGTTCGCCCGCCCTGGCCAGGGCTTCCGCCTCGGCGACCAGCAGATCTACGCGCGCGGGCTCGGGGAGGACGATGCCGGCATGCGTCAGCGCCAGCCGAGCGCGGGTGAGGTGGCCGGCCGCCTCGGCGAACGCCAGGCGCGCAAGGTCCGCTTCCGCCGCCGCGAGCGCCCACTTCAAGACGCCGTCGGCGCTCCCGGCCGGGGCCGAGCGGGCGTAGTGCTGGGCCACCTCCGCGGCCGTGACATTGCCGCCTTGGTCAGCCAGGTGTTCGAGCGCCACCGCGATCCGGCGATGGAGGGCGACTCGTTTGGAGGGAGCGAGCGCGGTGTACAAGGCCTCCCGTACCAGGTCGTGGGTGAACCGAAGCGTCGCCGCGGGCGTGCGTTGCAGCACCCCGGCCCGGAGCGCCAGACCGATGTCCTCGTCGACCTCGTCGACCTCCATGGCGAGGGCGTCGGCGAGCACGGCGGCGGAAATCTCATTGCCCTCGACGGCGGCGGCGTCCATCACGGCGCGCGCCCGCTCAGGCAGACGGGTCAAGCGCTGCTCGATCGCGTCCCGGACCACGGACGGCATGCCAGCCGCGTCGCTCGCGGTGTCGAGGAGGTGGGCCATCTCCTGGACGAAGAATGGGTGACCGCCGGTCCGGCGATGGATGTCGGCCGCCCAGCGCTCGGAACGTTCCGCTCCGGCGACGCCCGCCACGAGTGCCATCACTTCCGGTTCGTTCAGGCCCTCGAGGTGGAGGTGCTCGGTTCGGGATGCAAGGCCCGCCACCACGTCCCGTGTCGCGGGCTCGAGCTCCTCGTCGCGGTAGGCGCCGACGATCAGGAGGGGGGCCTCCAGCCGTGCGCTGGCGAGGAAGTCCAGCAGCGCCAGCGACGACTGGTCAGCCCAATGGAGATCGTCGAGCACCACGACGGCAGGGCGTCGGCGCGCGGCCGATGCGAGCCAGCGAGCCGTGGCGTCGAACAGCGGGAACGTCCTCTGGTCACAGAGGTCGGTAGCCGGGCCGAGGGCGGGGACGATGGTCGCCAGCAGGTCCCTGTCCTCGCCGGCCAGCTGGGCGGCGACGTCCCGGCCCACAGCGGCGGCGAGCGCGTCGAGCGCCTGTGTCCATGGCCAGTATCCGGGCACGCCAGCGCCGTGCCAGCACGTGCCCCAGCACACCGCCGCGTGGTCCGAGGCGTCGCCGGCGACGACCGCCACGAGGGCTGTCTTGCCGATGCCGGCCTCCCCGCTCACCATCGCCAGCCGCATCCGTCCCGCGAGCGCATCGCCCAAGACGGCGAGCAGCCGCTGCCGCGGCCGCTCGCGGCCGACGAAGAGCTCCCCCCGCTGGTCCTTGGAAGACATCGCACCATTGTGCAACTCAGGATCTGGCGATGTGCCAGACATGGATCTGGCGGACGGCGCCAGATTCTGGCGCCTCCAGGTTGGACGACAGCCCCTGCGACACCGGGAGGTATCGATGACCACCTTCGATCCGAAGCAGTACAAGATCACCACCCGGCAGCAGTGGGAGGACGCGGCCGGCGCGTGGGACCGCTGGGGGCCGACCCTGGAGGCATGGCTCGGCGAAGCCACCGAGCGGATGCTGGATGCCGCGAGGGTCGGCCCGGGCAGCCGCGTGCTGGACGTCGCCGCCGGCGCCGGCGGGCAGACGATCCTCGCCGCCCGACGGGTCGGGCCCGGCGGCCGGGTTCTCGCCACCGACATCTCCCCGACGATCCTCACCTACGCGGCGAAGGCAGCCGCCGAGGCGGGCCTCGGCAACGTCGAGACGCTCGAGGTCGACGGCGAGACGCTGGATGTCCTCGATCCTGGCTCGTTCGACGCCGTCGTCTCCCGGGTGGGCCTGATCTACTTTCCTGACCAGCAGCGGGCACTCGTCGGAATGCGCCGGGCGCTGCGGCCCGGCGGCCGCATCGCGGCCGTCGTGTACTCCACGGCCGAGCGCAACGAGTTCTTCTCGATCCCCGTGTCGATCATCCGCCGCCGCGCCAACCTACCCCCACCACTCCCCGGCCAGCCCGGACCGTTCAGCCTCGGCCGTCCCGGCGTGCTCGAGCAGGCCCTCACCGCCGCCGGGTTCGACGACGTCTCGGTCGAGGCCGTGGACGCACCGCTGCGGCTGCCCTCGGCCGCGGAATGCGTCCGCTTCGAGCGAGAGTCCTTCGGCGCCCTCCACCAGATGCTCGTCGGCGTGCCGGCGGGAGAGCGCGAGAGCGTCTGGGACGAGATCGGGGACGCACTCGCCCCCTTCGAGGGCGACGGCGGCTTCGTCGGCCCATGCGAGCTGCTCGTCGCGTCCGGGGCGGCGTCACGGTAGCGGCGCCGGGGGCGATTGCCCGGCACGGCCCGTGGGTCCACCGTCCCGCCCGATGCTGTCGGAGCAGGTGGCAGTTAGCTGGCGGGTCGTCGCGGGCGGATGGTGAATCCTAGGTTCCCGAGCACTCGTACGGCGCCGGTCTTGCCGCCCTCGAAATCACCGGAGGCAAGCCGCCGGCCGGTGGCGAATTCATACGCGGTGCCCAAGATTGCTTTCGGCGGATAACGGCGTTCGTCCCAGAGCAGGTCATACGTCGTGGTCGGGGCGAAACCATGCTCAGAGAAGAACTCCTCCGGCCCGACCCGGTCGTACTCCTGTATCGCGCGCAACACCTCAGCTCGTGTCACGTC
>JASLIH010000095.1 GCA_030152105.1 Actinomycetes bacterium | reverse complement strand
TACTACACCGAGGGCGACACCTGCACCCCGCACCACTACCCGGCCGGGACCACGTTCGTGAACCAGAGCCACATCGTCCACATCCTGCGCAACGAGGGCACCGTGCCGGCCGTCATCTACGTCACCTGGCTGGTGCCGGTCGGGGCCAACCCGATCCGGGTTGACGAGCCGACCCCCGGCAACTGTCCCTTCTAGCCCCGGGTGAGGGAGCCCGGGGCCGCACGTCGGCGGCCCCGGGCCCTCGCCTGGTCGCGCCCAGCGACCCCATCCTCACCATTCGTGCTGCCGCGCACCTGTAGCAGGGCGACCCAGGTCAGACGGTCGGAAGTGACCGCAGTTGACCGTGAGACACCGGGACTGTCATGGGGCGAATGGCACGGAGATGGCACGGCGAGGCTTAACCGCGTCCCTTGTGACTATTTGAACCGCCCCGGGATTCCTGGAGGCTTCGACTCGTGAGAGGTTGGAGCCATGGACCAGACAGGGGAGGTACCCACCGGAGCTGCGGGAGCGGGCCGTCCGGCTGGGGTTCGAGCACCAGGATGAGCATCCCTCGCAGTGGGCGGCGATCTGCTCCATCGTGCACAAGTTCGGGGTCTCGGCCGAGATGCTGCGCAAGTGGGTGCGCAGGGCCGAGACCGATGACGGGATCCGTCCTGGGCTTACCAGCGACGAGCGTGAGCGGCTGAAGACCCTGGAGCGGGAGAACCGGGAGCTGCTTCGCGCCAATGAGATCCTGAAGTCCGCGGCGGCTTTCTTCGGGGCGTAGCTCGACCGCCGACCGAGCAGATGATCGCCTACATCGAGGAGTTCAAGCACCGCTATGGGGTCGAGCCGATCTGCCGGGTGCTGCCGATCGCCCCGTCCACCTACTACCTACTACGCAGCCAGCCACCGACCTGGCTCGGCTGATCCGCCAATGGCAGAACCAGCTGGCGAGGCAACTCGGCCATGAGAGCCAGATGGCCTGCCGCTCGATTCTGTTTCGCATCCTGCAGCTTGCCGAGGATGAAGGCGCCATCGCGGCCAACCCGGTCCGCAAAGTCCCCGGCCCCCAAGCGTCGGGTGGATCCGACCAGGTGTTCGCCGAGGCCACGCGCCGTGCCCTCACCCCGGAGGAAGCCGGCCGGCTAACCGCCCGCTTTCCCTTGTTCTGGTGGGACCATGTGCTGTGCCTGCTTGGGACCGGGCTCCGCTTCGGGGAGTTCGCCGGCCTGCGCGTGCGTCGGGTCCACCTGAATCGGGCGATCCCGGTCCTGCAAGTGGTGGACACCCGTTACCAGGCTGGCCGGTACGGCAGCGGCTTCAAGCCCCGCCCCAAGAGCGACGCCGGCATCCGCGAGATCCCACTGGCTCCGCTGGTGGTCGAGGCGATTCGTCGCCAGCTGCCGCCCGATTCTGACTCCAACGCGCTCGTCTTTGCCGGTCCCGGCGGCGGGAACGGCGTGCCCTTTGGCACCCGAACGATCCTCTCGCGTCACGGCTTTCGTCGCCTCTACCAGCAAGCAACCCACCGAACCCAATGCGACCTTGCGCATCTGCAGCTTCGCGGGCCGCACGATCTTCGGCACAGCTTTTCGACCTGGCTCGAGGACGCCGGCATCCCGGCCCGGGTGATCGATGAGCTTATGGGTCACCAGCGCAGCCGCCGCGGGGAGCTCGAGGGTGGCAGCCGCATCGGCGCCCGCTACCGGCACACCACCCCAGAGATGGCCGTCCGAGTCCTCAAAGCGCTCGACGCACGGTTGACGCTCACTCTCCGTGTCGCGGAAGCGATCACCCCAGCGGAACTGGACCAGAGCGATCGGGTCTTCTAGCGGGGCGAGCTGCACACCAGCCGCGGCGGCACCACGACCCAACTGTTGGCCGGCCCGCTATCGGGTCTCATCGAGTCACGCTGCCAGAGGTCTCGACCACATCCAGGCGGTGGTCTTCTGGCAAATCTTCTGGCAAACGGCCCGAGCGACGGAGGCTGAGAGGCTGTTTTCGCTGGTGGGCGTGACAGGTTTCGAACCTGTGGCCTCTGCCTCATCAGTACTGACAGGTGGCGGCGACGTCCTGGTGTGCATGGCTTCGCGAGGCAGGTGTGCTGACAGATTGCTGACAGATGGCGGCCGGACTCATTGTGTGCAACTGACGTTGAGCGGTTACGGCCGGGTCTGGGTGCGCTGCTTGAGTCTCTCATAGGGCGTCTGGCCATCCAGACCACCATGAGGCCGATGGTAGTTGTAGAAGTCTTCCCATTCTTGGAGCTTGTCGTTAAAGACCTGGGCGTCGTCGATCACCACGCCCTCGAGCATCCGGTAGAACTCCTCGGCATCGATGCGATGCGACCGCTCCACCTTGCCATTCAGCCGCGGCGTGCGGGGCTTGATGTAGACGTGGCCAGCGCCCTTGTCCAGCACATGCCAGTGGAAGCTTGAGCCGAACTCGACGCCGTTGTCGGTCTGGATGACCTCGACCCGGAACGGCAGCCGCTCCAGCACCTAGTCCAGGAACTGGATGGCGGTCTGCTGGTTGCACTTGGGGTAGATGCGCAGCACGCGCAGGCGGGGGCAATCGTCGATGGCGGTGAACTGGTAGTACTTCTTGG
>JASLIH010000071.1 GCA_030152105.1 Actinomycetes bacterium | reverse complement strand
TGCGGCTGGTCGAGCAGCTGGCCGGGGCCGCCGAGGCCCAACGGGTCGGCCAGGAGCTCGCCTACCCGGGCTGGTCGCTGCACGGCCCGACCGAGATCCGCGCGCAGCGCTGGGCGCCAAGCGATCTGGCGTACCTGCTGGCTGTGGTCTTCCCGTGGTTGCGCCCGACGGTCGGCGTCGGCCTGGTCGAGGGGGGCGGCGACCTCCAGCTCGCCGACCCCCTCGACCAGGCCGACACCGACCGTCGGGCGCAACCACGGGAAGACCACAGCCAGCAGGTACGCCAGATCGCCTGGCGCCCAGCGCTGCGCGCGGATCTCGGTCGGGCCGTGCAGCGACCAGCCCGGGTAGGCGAGCTCCTGGCCGACCCGTTGGGCCTCGGCGGCCCCGGCCAGCTGCTCGACCAGCCGCAGGGCGCCGAAGACCCCCGAGGTCACCCCGGCGGTGGTGGTGAGGGTGCCGTCCTGGACGTAGCGCTGGCCGCGGACCCAGTCCACCTGGGGACGGCTTCGTTGCAGCCCGCTGATGCTCGACCAGTGCGAGGTGGCCCGGCGACCGTCAAGCAGGCCCGTGGCCGCGAGCAGCCGGGAGCCGTTGCACACGCCCAGGAGGCGTGCTCCCCGGTCGACCCGGCGGGTGATCCACTCGCGCAGGGGTGCTTCCTTCCTGCCGTTCGGGGCAGCCACGGCCGGGACCACGACCACGTCCGGTTCCGGCGCCAAGCCAGCGTCGACGTCTTCCAGCGAGTAGTCCGGCACCACGGCCAACCCACCCGACAGCATCGCGGTCGGGCGGCTGCCGGAGACTGTGTAGACGAAGAAGGCTGGTGAGCGGGCGAAGACCTCGTACGGCCCGAGCGCATCGCTGATGACCGAACCGCTGGCCCCCAGCACCACCGCGACAGCCAGCCGGCCCTCCGGGACTGGCGTTGCCGGCGGCCAGCCCTGAGCTGGGGCGGCCTGCGGCGTCCGCGGGTAGGCCGTCCGCATCGACACCACCGCCCCGGCGGCCCCGACTCCCGCCACCCAGGCCACGGACAGCCCGACGCCGTACAGACGCCGGGCGAGGCGGCGCACCGCGACCTGGGTTGGCTTCATCTGTGTGGCGACGAGATCTGCTCGGCCAGGTAGGCGGCGTCGTCGTTGACGAAGCCCAGCAGGGCCGAGCCGCGGGTGTGCTGCCAGGACAGGCCCAGGAAATACAGGCCGGGCACCTCGGTCGCGCCCCGCCGGTGCGCAACATGACCTTCGCGGACCACACCGGGAACGTGGATCCAGGCGTAGTCGGAGCGATAGCCGGTCGCCCACACCACCACCCCGACGTCCTCCAGGAGGCTGTGGTCGGCGAAGCGGACCGTGCGGCCCTCGGCGTCGACCAGCCGTGGCCGGAACCGCACCCCCGCCCGCTCCAGCCTCTTCCGGTTGGTCCCGATGATGAACTCCCGCCGACTCGCGCGCCGGCCCAGCCGGGAGCCGACGGTCACGCGCATCATGCGCACGCCTGTCAGCCACCAGAACAGGTCCCGACCGGCCAGCCGCTGGGGCAGCATCGGATAGGTGGTGGCGATCGACAGGTCGACCGTGCGGGTGGCGGCCAGCTCCTCGGCGATCTGGAACCCTGAGTTCCCCCCGCCGACGACCAGCACCGGGCCGTCCGGCAGGGCTTGGGGGTTGCGGTAGTCGGCGCTGTGGACCTGGGTCACCGAGGCGTCCAGCTTGGCGGCCGGCGGTGGGACGAAGGGGACCTGGAACGGGCCGGTGGCCACCACCACCTGCCGGGCCCGGTAGGTGGTATCGGCGGTGCGGACCTCGAAGTCGTCGCCGGCACGCCGCAGGTCCGTGACCCGAGCGTTCAGCCGCACCGGTAGGTCGAAGGCGGCCGCGTACGCCTGCAGGTAGTCGGCCACCGGCTCCTTGGTCGGGTAGGTGTCGGCCGGTGCCGGGAAGGCCATGCCGGGCAGGGCGTCGTACTGGGCGGGGGTGAACAACCTCAGCGAGTCCCACCGGGAGCGCCAGCTGTGGCCGAGCGCAGGGCCGGCCTCCAACACCACGAACCGCAGGCCCTGCTGGGCCAGATGCCAGGCCATGGCCAGCCCGGCCTGGCTCCCCCCGATCACCACCACATCCAGCCGCTGATCGCCCGGCGGGTCCTTTGGCGCCTCACCCTGGGGAGTGGTCATGTGGCCGTCGCCCGGCCGCGGGCCACGTTGAAGCTGAACATCATGCCGCTCTGCATGTGCTCGGCGATATGGCAATGGGCCATCCACAACCCCGGGTTGGACACATCGAACAAGACGTCCACGACCTGGCCGGTCCGGACCAGCACCGTGTCCTTCCACACCAGATTCGGCTCCACCACCCCATCACGGGAAAGGACCAGGAACCGCCCCGCCCCATGCAGATGGAAGGGGTGGTGCATTGGGTGGTCAGAATCCATCTCGTTCACCAGCCGGAGCTTGACCCTGTCCCCCACGGTGAAGTGCCAGTCGATCGTGGCGCTGTCGGTGCCCGAGGTCCGGTCCAGGAACCTCCAGTGCATGGTGGCGTTGGTGGTCAGGCGGTTGACCTCGACCATGTCGTCTTCCCACTCGATGCCGTCGGCCGTGCCGTGCCCCTCGCCGTGGTCGTGGCCAGCGGCGTGCCCACCGTGATCTTCCATCGCGGCGTCATCAGCGGCCGCCGGCTTCGGGACAGACTGGGCTGGGAGCAGCTTCATCCCGCACTTGGGGCAGCGGCCGGGCTGGTCGCTTACCACCTCGGGATGCATGGGGCAGGCGTACGCCGTCGCCGCAGGCGCCTGGGTGGCGAGCAGTTTCATGCCGCACTTGGGACAGCGGCCGGGCTGGTCACTGGTGACCTCGGGATGCATCGGGCAGGCATATACCACCGGGCCGGCGTCCGGGGGCAGGGCGGCCGGGTCGTCCATCTGGGCCACCAAGGCCAGCACCTTGCCCGGCGGGGCGGCCAGCCAGGCCGCCAGCTGCTCACGCTCGGCCGCCAGCTCAGGCGCCCGACCCAGCACCCCGAACTCCCCCGCCGCCACGGATCCACCGCCCTCCTCGGTGACCGTGAACCTGGCCAGCCGGTAGGCCCGGTCCGGGGTGTGGTGCTCCAGGGCCAGCTCCCCCGGCTGGTCGACCAGCACATCCACCACGGCCCGCTCCGATGGGGCCAACAGCACCTGGTCGACGAACTCCTGGTGCTCGACCCGGCCGCTGTCCCCGCCGACCAGCTTCATCCGGGC
>JASLIH010000444.1 GCA_030152105.1 Actinomycetes bacterium | reverse complement strand
GCGGCCCTGGATGAACGGCATCCGGTCGTGGAGCTGGTCGAGGGCCTGGCCCATGCCGGCGACGTTGCCGTGGCCGAAGATGCCGAGGGCGGCCGGGACGAGCCGGCGGCGGTCGCCGTCGGCCACCGAGTGCTGGGCGGCCAGGAACCTGACGATGGCCTGGGCGACCGTCAGGCGCACGGTCCGCCGGTCCGGAGCGGTCATAGGTGGATCTCCCTTCACCGTCGTGTCACCAGGGGCGGCCGTGGAGCACGACCGTCTTGACCTCGGTCATCTCCTCGACGGCGGAGCGGGGGCCCTCCTTGCCGACGCCGCTGCCCTTGAGGCCGCCGTACGGCATCAGGTCGGCCCGCCACAGGGGGGTCCAGTTGACGTGGATGGTCCCCGAGTCGATCTCGCGCATGGCCTGGACGGCGCCGGCCACGTCCGAGGTGAAGATCCCCGACCCGAGCCCGTAGTCGGTGCCGTTGGCCTGGGCGATCGCCTCGGCCCAGCCGTCGGCTCGGCTGACGGCCACGGCCGGGCCGAACAGCTCATCCTGGCTGAGCGGCGAGGCCGGGTCGACGTCGGCCACGACGGCCGGCCGCACCACCGCCCCGTCGCGGTCCCCCCCGGTGAGCACGCGGGCCCCGGCGGCGGCAGCGTCGGCGATGGCCTTGCGCACACGCTCGGCCTCGCCGGCGGTGATGAGCGCGCCCATGCCGGTGTCGGGCGAGGCCGGGTCGCCGGTGCGGATGGCCTCGACCTTGGGCACGAGCGCGTCCAGGAAGTCGCCGACCACCGCCCGGTCGGCGATCACCCGCTGGACCGAGATGCAGACCTGGCCGGCGTTGACGTAGCCACCGGCCGCCACCGCCGAGGAGGCGAGCTCGAGGTCGGCGTCGGGCATGATCACCACCGGGCAGGAGGCGCCAAGCTCCAGCGAGAGCTTCTTGACCCCGGCGACCCGGGTGATCCGCTCCCCGGTGGCGGTGGAGCCGGTGAAGGAGATCTTGCGGACCCGCGGGTCGGTCACGAGCGCGTCCCCGAGGGCCCCGCCGGGGCCGGTGACGACCGAGAGGACGCCGTCGGGGAGGCCGGCGTCGACGAAGCAGGCGGCCAGGGCGAGGGCGGTCAGGGGCGTGGTCCGGGCTGGCTTGAGGACCACGGCGTTACCGGCGGCCAGGGCCGGGGCGATCTTGTGGAGGACCAGCAGGGCCGGGTAGTTGAACGGGGTGATGGCCACCACCACGCCGCACGGCTGGCGCAGGGTGAAACCGATCTTGTCCTGTCCGGTCCCGCGGTTGGCGTCCAGCGGCAGGCTGTCGCCGTAGAGCTGAGTCCCCTCGAAGGCGGCCAGCCGGATCAGGTCCCCGGAGCGGGCCGCCTCGCCCATGGCCTCGGTGATGGTCTTGCCGCACTCCCCGCTGATCAGCCGGGCCGTCTCCTCGGCGCGTTCGTCGGCCAGCTCGGCCGCCCGCAGCAGGATCCGCATCCGCTCGTGGGCCGGGGTCCGCCGCCACCGCCCGGCCCCCGCCTGGGCCGCGGCCAGGGCCGCGTCCACGTCATCGACCGTCGCCACCGGCACCGTGCCCACCACGGCCCCGTCGAACGGCGACGTGACCTCCTCGACCCCGGCCCCGGGTCGCCACCGGCCCCCAATGAGCATCTCCATCTGCCACTCCACTGTCGTTGGAACGTTCCAACAACCTTCGCACACGGGCGGAACCGGGTCAAGAGGGCGGATAGGACGGCGGGCGCCCTGGCCGGGAACGGAACGGTGCCCTCCGGGGCGCGAACGCCGCCGGAGGGCACCGTGGGGTGTGCGCTAGCTGGTTGCGGTGGCCTGCCGGCAGGCGGCGGGCTCGACCTCCTCGGCCTCCATGGCTGGTGCCTTTTGGGGCTCGTCGACGTTCGCTCTCAGGCGGTGGCCGTCCGGCGGCCGGGCAGGCTCGCGTCCCCCATCTCAGCCTCAAGCTCCTCGTCGGACGCCCGGTGGCCGAGCGACTTGAGCGTGATGACCAGGGCCGCGCTGACGGCAAGGCCGATGACGATGGCGAGGAACCACAGCAACGGCTTCTCGATCAGCCCGATCACCCAGATCCCACCGTGCGGGGCCCGGGAACCGCACTTGAAGGCCATGGACAGGGCGCCGGCCACGCCGCTGCCGGCCATCGTCGCCGGGATCACCCGGATCGGGTCCGCGGCGGCGAAGGGGATGGCCCCTTCGGTGATGAACGACGCCCCCAGCAGCCAGGCCGTCTCGCCCGCCTTGCGCTCGGCGTCGCTGAACAGGTGCTTGCGCAGCACGGTGGCCAGGGCCAACCCCAGCGGCGGGACCATGCCGGCGGCCATGACCGCCGCCATCACCTGGACGTTGCCGCTGGCCAGGGCGGCCAGACCGAAGGTGTAGGCCACCTTGTTGACCGGGCCGCCCAGGTCGAAGCCCATCATCAGCCCGAGCAGCAGGCCGAGCAGCACCGCGTTGCTGCCCGACAACCCGTTCAGCCAGTTGGTCAGGCCGGTCTGGGCGGCCGCGATCGGCTTGCCGATGACCACCACCATCAGGAAGCCGGTCAACAGCGTCGCGACCAACGGGATGACCACGATCGGCATGATGCCGGCCAAGGCCCTTGGCACCTTCAGCCGCACGAGGTACATGGCGATGCCGCCGGCCAGCAGACCGCCGACCAGGCCGCCGAGGAACCCGGCGCCGACCAGGTTGGCCAGCAGCCCGGCGACGATGCCGGGGACGAGACCTGGCCGGTCGGCCATCGCGTAGGCGATGAAGCCGGCCAGGATGGGCACCAGCATCGAGAACGCCGTCGCACCGATGAGGAACAGCAGCCCGGCCCACCCGGCCTTCTGGACCACCTGGGTATAGTCGGTGATGGCCTGATACGTGACCCCCTCGAAGGTGCCGCCGTAGACCTTGGGCTTCACCGCGCCCCCGCCCAGCAGGAAGCCGAGGGCGATCAGGATCCCGCCGGCGGCCACGAACGGGATCATGTAGCTGACCCCGGTCATCAGCCAGCCCCGCAGCTGGTTCCCGAAGGCGGCCGCCCCACCGCCCCCACCGCCTCCGCCGCCGCCGGTGCGGGTCGGGGCCACCGGGCGGCCGGCATCGCCGCCCCCGGCCGTCGGCGTGGCGGCCGCCGCGACAGGGGCGGCGGTGGCGGCCGCCTCGGCCTCCGCGATCAGGCCAGGGGCGTCGTTGATGGCCCGCTTGACCGACGTCTGGACCAGCGGCTTGCCCGCGAACCGCTCGCGGTTCCGTACCTCGACGTCGGCCGCGAACACGACCGCGTCGGCGGCGGCGATGTCGGCGTCGGCGACCGCCTCGGCCCCGGCCGCGCCCTGGGTCTCGACCTTGATGTCGTGCCCGGCATCCTTGGCCGCCTGTTCGAGCGCCTCGGCCGCCATGTAGGTGTGGGCGATTCCTGTAGGGCAGGACGTCACAGCGACGATCTTCATTGCCCCAGCACCTCCTTCTTCACGATGGTGACGACGGCCTCTGGGTCCGGGGCCTGGAGCAGCGAGTCCCGGAAGGAGGCGTGGATGAGCCTCCGGGCCAGCTTGGCCAGGATGGCCATGTGCTCGGAGCCGCCGCCCTCTGGGGCGGCGATCAGGAAGATGAGGTGCGCCGGTCCGTCCGCGGCGCCCCAGTCGATGCCCTGGGTGCTGCGGCCGAATGCCAGGGTGGGCTCGACCACGGCCACCGACCGGCAGTGGGGGATGCCGATGCCGCCTTCGATCCCGGTCGGCATCTGGGCTTCGCGGGCCCGGACGTCGGCCAGGAACTGCTCGAGGTCGGTGACTCGGCCGGAGGCCTGGAGCCGCTCGGCGAGCGACCTGGTGGCGTCGCCTCGCTCGGTCGCGGTCAGCTTGAGGTCGACGAGCTCGGGGGTGATGAGGTCCGCCATGGGCGTTAGCTCCGTTCCTTGAGAGGGCGGTCCGGATCGATGCGGTCGGCCAGGGTGACGGCACCGTGGTCGAGGTCGTCGGGGGTGGGCATGATGCTGCCGGGCAGGCTGGCCGCGGCCGCGCCCCAGGCCAGCGCCTCGGCCAGGGCGGCGGGCCCGCTGCCGCCGCCGGCCAGGAAGCCGGCCAGCATGGAGTCGCCGGCCCCGACGGCGCTGCGGGTCCGCTCGACGGTGGCCGAGCCGAAGGTGGCCCCGGTGGCGTCGACCAGCACCGCCCCGTCGGCTCCGAGGCTGGCCAGCACGGCCCCGACCCCCCGGCTCCGCAGCTCCTCGGCCGCCTCGACCACGTCGCCGACGGTGAGGAGCTGGCGGCCGGTGGCCTCGGCCAGCTCCTCACGGTTCGGCTTGATCAGGTCCGGGCGGGCGTCCAGGGCGGCCACAAGGGGGGCGCCGCTCGAGTCGACCGCCACCTTGACCGAGGCGCTGCCCAGGCGCTCCAGCAGCTGGGCGTAGAAGTCGATCGGGGCGCCCGGCGGGAGGCTGCCGGTGCAGGCCAGCCACTCGGCGCCGGCTGCGGCCTTGACAGTGGCCGCGGTCACGGCCTCGATCTCTTCCGGGCTGAGCCGGGGGCCGGGCTCGTTCAGCTTGGTCACCGTGCCGTCGGGCTCGACCACGCTCACGTTGGCCCGCACCGACCCGGCCACCGGGACGACCACCACCGGGATGTCCAGGGGAGCGAGAAGGGCGGCCAGCTGCTCCCCCTCCCAGCCCCCGGCCGGCAGCACCGCCGTGGTCTCGCGGTGGTTGGCGGCCAGGGCCCTTGACACGTTGACGCCCTTGCCCCCGGGGTCGACCCGGGTCGCCCGGGCCCGGAGGACCGCTCCCCGGTGGAGGGCGTCCACCTCGATGGTCCGGTCGACGCTCGGGTTGGGGGTGAGGGTCACGATCACGCGCGCACCACCTCCAGACCGGAGTCGCGGATCAGCATCTCCATCTGACGCAGACCTCCAAACCTGGCGGAGTCGGGTGTCGACGGATGATCTGTTGTTGCAGGTACGTACCCACCATTCGTCAAGTAGGAACTTGAACGATACAGGCATACCCCAGCAAGCCCTCGGCGTCGAGTCAGGCCGCGACCCACCAGCCGACCCCGGCGACCACCCCGAGGACAACCAGCGCCTCGGCCCAGCTCCGGGTCCGGAAGGCCAGCGCGCCGAGGAAGACCGACCGGCGGCGCCGGAGCGGCCACCACAGCGGCACCCCGGCCACGGTCAGCCCGTCGGCCAGCACGTGCGACAGCGAGCCGGCGAGCACGGCCAGAGCGAGCAGCGGCCCGGCCGGCTCCCCGTTGACCAGGGTGTTCCCCACATAGGCGAGCACGGCCAGGGCCAGGCACCAGACCAGCGAGTGGGTCGGACCCCGGTGCCCGGGGGTGAGCCGGTGCCACCACCGCGGCAGCAGCCGGCCGACGGCCGCGTGCGGGTGGTCGACGTCGGGCAGCAGCCCGGCCAGCCCGGCCACGATCCCCCCGGCCACCATCGACGCCCCGGTGGCGTGGGCCACCGCCACCCCGGCGGCCGCCCCGATCACGGCGTGGCTGCGCTTCATCATGGCCGGAAGTCTCGGCCGCGGGTACGACAACCGGGCACGCGGGACGTCAGCGGTGCCTGCGAGATCAGCCTTGTCCCCCGACCGCGTCGGCCAGACGGTCCACCTGGTCCAGGTTGGCCACGGTGGGGTCGAAGATGAGCTCGTCGACGCCGAGCGCCTCGAAGGCCGCGGCCCGTTCCCGTACGGCCACCGCGGTGCGGGGGGCGCTGGTCGCGACCCCCTCGGCCCAGTCGCCGAGGAACCCGTAGTAGGTCCGGAGGTTGTGGAGCGACTCGGCGGTGTGCTCCTCGCCCAGCGAGAAGTACGACAGGGCGACGATCCGCGGCCGCCCGGTCCCACCGGCCTCCTCCCAGGCCTTCCTGAAGTTCTCGATGGCGCCGCCGGCCATCTCCGGCGGGGCGCCCCCGAGGGTGAAGCCGGCGTCCCAGCGGGCAGCGCGGGGGGCCGCCAGCTCCGGCCGGCCGCCGATGAGCAGCGGGATGCGGCCCCTGGTGGCCGGCGGGCCGACCGGGAACGGGCTGCCGGCGACCGGCTGGCCGGCCCAGGCGGCGTGCAGCAGCTCCAGGTCGGCGTCGAACCGCCGGCCCCGGTCGTCGAACGGCCGGCCGGCCACCTGGTAGTCGTCGGGGCGGGCGCCGACGCCCAGGCCGAGGGCGAGGCGGCCGCTCGAGAGCTGGTCGAGGCTGGCCGTCACCTTGGCCAGGAGCACGGGGCTGTAGACGGGACCGAGGAGGATGTTGGTGAGCAGGCCGATCCGGTCGGTGACGGCCGCCGCCGCGGTCAGCACGGTGAGCGAGTCGTAGCTCGGGTAGGCGATCCGGTCGATCGTCGCCAGCGACGAGAAGCCCCGCTCCTCGGCCCTCCTGGCCCAGGCGACCACCAGCCGCCCGGGAACGTCGAGGACGGGGCTGGGAAGCCCGATGCCGATCCGCAAGGTTGTCTCTCCCTCGGGTGTCGTGGCGCTGGCAAGATAGCAGCCGGCGGACCGTACCCCGGCGGAGGTTGAGATGGCCACAGTCCTGCGGACCTCGCTGCCAACCAGCGAAGAGCGCTCGGCGGCCGGGAGGGCCATGCGCGAGCGGATCAGGCGGGGGGCACTCGGGCGCTGGAGGCCGGCCGAGGACCGGCCCGACCCGCTGGACCTGATCGAGGAGGCCCACGAGGGCCGGCTCCAGCGGCTGGTCCCGGTGCGGGTCGGGCGGATGGTGGCCTCGCCGTACGCGTTCCTGCGCGGCTCGGCGGCGCTGATGGCCGAGGACTTCGCCCACCTGCCCCGGACCGGGGTCGAGCCGGTCATCTGCGGGGACGCCCACCTGGGCAACTTCGGCTTCTACGCCTCGCCCGAGCGCGACCTGGTCTTCGACCTCAACGACTTCGACGAGGCCCACCCAGGGCCCTGGGAGTGGGACCTGTACCGGCTCACGACCAGCGTCTGGGTGGCCGGGCGCCAGAACGGCCTGTCCGAGGACACCTGCGAGGACGCCGTCCTGCGCTGCGCCTACGCGTACCGGCGCCAGCTGCGCCAGCTGGCCGGCCAGCCGCTGCTGGCCCGGTCCTTCGACACCCTGGACATCGACCGGATGCGGGCCGAGCTGGCCGACTGGTCGCTGCGGGGAGAGATCGAGCGGGCGGCCAAGCGGGCCCGGACCCGGACCAGCGACCGGGCCCTGCCCAAGCTGACCCGCGAGCGCGACGGGGCCCGCCACATCGTCGACCAGCCGCCGCTGGTCACCCACACCTCCGACCGGGAGACGGGCCAGCTGATCGAGGGCCTGGAGGCCTACCTGGACACCCTGCCACCCCACTGGCACCGGGTCATCGGCTACTACATGGTCGTCGACCTGGCCCACAAGGTCGTCGGGGTCGGCAGCGTCGGCCTGCGCGCCTATGTGGCGCTGCTCCAGGGCAACGACCCAAGCGACGTCGTGTTCCTCCAGCTCAAGCAGGCCAGGCGGTCGTGCGTGGCCCGGTTCGTGCACGGCGACACGGCCTGGCACGCCCACCAGGGCCAGCGGGTGGTCGAGTACCAGCAGACCCTCCAGACGGTCAGCGACCCCCTGCTCGGCTGGACGACCGTTGGTGGGCGCGACTACTACGTGCGCCAGTTCCGCGACATGAAGGGCGCCATCACCGTCGACGGCATGGACGGGTCGGCCCTGATGGACTACGCCCGGGTCTGCGGCACCCTGCTGGCCAAGGGCCACGCCCGCTCCACCGGGGCCACCGTCCTGTCCGGCTACCTGGGCAAGGGCGACAGTGCCGACCGGGCGTTCGCTCGATTCGCCCGGGCCTACGCCGACCAGACCGAGGCCGACCACGACGCCCTCGTCAAGGCCGTCACGTCCGGGCGCCTCCCGGCCGAGGCCGGGATCTGAGGTGACCGGCCGGCCCGAGCAGGCCGAGCGGGTCGAGCGGGTCTCCACCCTTGAGCTGTTCTTCGACCTGGTCTTCGTCTTCACCATCACCCAGCTGACGGCGGTGCTGAGCGACGACCCGACCCTGCGAGGGCTGCTGCGGGTGGTGCTCATGCTGGGCGTGATCTTCTGGATGTACGGCGGCTACGCCTGGATGACCAACGCGGTCGCGACCGACCGGGTGGCCCGCCGGCTGCTGCTGCTCGGCGGCATGGCCGGGTTCCTGGTGCTGGCCCTGGCCATCCCGGCGGCCTTCACCGATGGCGACGTCGCCTTCGGGGTCGCCTACCTGGTGATCGTGAGCATCCACACCGGCCTCTACTCGCGCACCGGGGTGCCCCACACCGTCCGGGCCCTGGTCCGCCTGGCCCCCTTCAACCTCGCCTCGGCCCTGCTCGTCCTGGCCGCCGTGATGGTCGAGGGCACGGCCGCCTACCTGCTGTGGGGGGCCGCGTTCGTGCTGGAGTGGTTCACCCCCCGCCTGGCCGGGGTCGGCGGGTTCCGGATCGCCCCGGCCCACTTCGTCGAGCGTCACGGCCTGGTGGTGATCGTCGCCCTCGGCGAGTCGATCGTGGCCATCGGCATCGGCGCCGCCGGCCTCCCGGTCGACCTGACGCTGGCCAGCGTGGCCGTGCTCGGCCTGCTGCTGGCGGCCTGCCTGTGGTGGGCCTACTTCGGCGGCGACGACGCCCGCGCCGAGCGGGCCCTGGACGCCGTCGGCGACGACCGCCGCGGCTGGGTCGCCGTCCAGGCATTCGGCTACTGGCACCTGGTCATGCTGGGAGGCATCATCGCCCTCGCCGCCGGCCTCAAGGACGTGGTCGGCCACGCCTTCGAGCCTCTCGACCTGGCCCACGCCCTGCTGCTGTCGGGTGGCGTGGCCCTGTTCCTGGCCGGCGACGTCGCGTTCCGCCGGACCCTCGACATCGGTCCCGGCCACCTCCGGGCCGTCGCGGCCACCCTCGCCCTGGCCACCATCCCGCTCGGCCTCACGATCTCCGCCCTGGCCCAGCTGACCGCCCTGGTCGTGTTCCTGTCCGGGTCGCTCCTGCTGGAGGCGAGGGCGGCCAGGTAGAGGTCCTGGCTTGTTGGCATCATGGGCGGATGCGACGGCGTCTGGAGCACCAGGGGTTCGGGAACGGCCGGGTGATGGGCGGCCGCATCCGCCAGGCCTCGACCACCTCCCCCCAGGCATGACCCGGCTGCGGCGCGCGCGGACGGCGGAGCTGGCCACCGCGGAGCTGGCGGCGCTGCGGCGGCTGCTGTTCGGGGCGTTCGGGGGACGGTTCGACGAGCACGACTGGGAGCACACCCTTGGCGGCGTGCACGTCCTGGCCCTTGAGGACGACGTGCTGGTCGCCCACGGGGCGGTGGTGCCGCGGGTCCTGGTGGCCGGGGAGCGGTCGCTGCCGACGGGGTATGTCGAGGGCGTGGCGACTCGCGAGGACCGGCGGGGGCTGGGGCTGGCCACGCTGGTGATGGTGGAGGCCGGCAAGGTCGTCGAGGAGGGGTACGAGCTGGGGGCGCTGGGCGACGGTTCCGGGATCCCCGGGTTCTACCAGCGGCTGGGGTGGGAGACCTGGCAGGGGCCGACCTGGGCGGCGGGACCGGACGGGCCGGTGCGGACGGCCGATGAGGACGGCAGCATCCTGGTGCTCCGGACCCCGGCCACCGGGGCGCTCGACCCGACCGGGCCGATCACCTGCGACTGGCGGGCGGGCGACGTCTGGTGACGCGATGGCGTAGCGTTCCGCTGGTCCCACGAGGAAGCGGACGAGCCGGCAGTGTGGAGGGTCGAGCGTGCGTGTCGCCCTGTTCGTGACCTGTCTGGTGGACGGGCTGTTCCCGGACGTCGGCAAGGCGACGGTCGGCCTGCTGGAGCGGCTCGGCTGCGCCGTCGAGGTGCCGCTGGCCCAGACCTGCTGCGGCCAGATGCACGTCAACACCGGCTACCTCAGGGAGGCGGTGCCGCTGGTGCGCCGGCACGTGGCCGCTTTCGACGGCTACGACGCGGTGGTGGTCCCGAGCGGGTCGTGCGCCGGGTCGGTCCGTCACCAGCACGCCTGGCTGGCGTCGGAGGCCGGCGACCCCGAGCTGGCAGCGGCCGCCCGTGAGGTGGCGTCGCGGACCTTCGAGCTGTCGGAGTTCCTTGTCGACGTGCTCGGGGTGACCGACGTCGGCGCCTTCTACCCGCACCGGGTGACCTACCACCCGACCTGCCACAGCCTGCGGGTGCTCCGGGTCGGGGACCGGCCGCTGCGGCTGCTGCGCGAGGTCGGCGGGATCGACCTGGTCGAGCTGCCCCAGGCCGAGTCCTGCTGCGGCTTCGGCGGGACCTTCGCGGTCAAGAACCCGGACACCTCGGCGGCCATGCTGACCGACAAGATGCACAACGTGCTCTCGACCCGGGCCGAGGTCTGCTCGGCCTCGGACAGCTCGTGCCTGCTGCACATCGGCGGCGGGCTGTCGCGGCTGCGGGCCGGGGTGCGCACCGTCCACCTGGCCGAGATCCTGGCCTCCACCCGGACCGAGCAGCCTGAGATGGCCACATGACCCAGCCGGTCTTCCTGGGGATGCCGACGGCCCCGCCAGGGGTGGGGCAGCTGCGCAGCCGGCGGCCGTTCCCGGAGGCGGCCAGGACCGCCCTGGGCGACGCCCAGCTGCGCCGCAACCTGGCCAAGGCCACCGGGACGATCAGGGCCAAGCGGGCCGCGGTGGTCTCCGAGCTACCCGACTGGGCCGAGCTGCGGGCCGCCGGGGCGGCCATCAAGGACCAGGTCCTGGCCGGCCTGGACGGCTACCTGGTCCAGCTGGAGGAGCAGGTCAGCGCCCGCGGTGGCGTCGTCCACTGGGCCAGGGACGCCAACGAGGCCAACCGGATCGTCACCGACCTCGTGAAGGCGGCCGGGGCCGGCGAGGTGGTCAAGGTCAAGTCGATGGCCACCCAGGAGATCGGGCTCAACGAGGCCCTGGCCACCGCCGGGATCGCAGCCTGGGAGACCGACCTGGCCGAGCTGATCGTCCAGCTGGGCCACGACAGCCCGAGCCACATCCTGGTCCCGGCCATCCACCGCAACCGGGCCGAGATCCGCGAGATCTTCCTGCGCGAGATGGGCAAGGTCGGCCTGCCGGCGCCTCCCGACCTGAGCGACGAGCCACGGGCCCTGGCCGAGGCGGCCCGCCTGCACCTTCGGCGCAAGTTCCTCGAGGCCGAGGTGGCCGTCTCCGGGGCCAACTTCGCCGTGGCCGAGACCGGCACCCTGGCCGTGGTCGAGTCCGAGGGCAACGGGCGCATGTGCCTGACGCTGCCGCCGACGCCGAGGAGGCCAACCGGATCGTCACGGAACTGGTCAGGGCCACCGGCGAGCGCGAGGTCGTCAAGGTCAAGTCGATGGCCACGCAGGAGATCGGGCTCAACGAGGCGCTGGAGGCCGCGGGCATCCACGCGTACGAGACCGATCTCGCCGAACTGATCGTGCAGCTCGGCAGGGACCGGCCCTCGCACATCCTGGTCCCGGCGATCCACCGCAACCGCGGCGAGATCCGCGAGATCTTCACGCGCGAGATGGGCGCCTGGGGCCGCCCGGCGCCCGAGGGACTCTCCGACACGCCCGCCGAGCTGGCCGAGGCGGCGCGTCTGCATCTGCGCGAGAAGTTCCTCCGCGCCAAGGTCGGCATCTCGGGCGCCAACTTCATGGTCGCCGAGACCGGCACCCTGGTCGTCGTGGAGTCGGAGGGCAACGGCCGGATGTGCCTGACGCTCCCCGAGACCCTGATCTCGGTCGTCGGCATCGAGAAGATCGTTCCGACCTGGCGGGACCTGGAGGTGTTCCTCCAGACCCTGCCGCGCTCCTCGACGGCCGAGCGCATGAACCCGTACACCTCGACATGGACCGGCACCACCGACGGCGACGGCCCGCAGACCTTCCATCTCGTCCTGCTCGACAACGGCCGCACCGACACCCTGGCCGACGAGGTCGGCCGCCAGGCGCTGCGCTGCATCCGCTGCCCCGCCTGCCTGAACGTCTGC
>JASLIH010000599.1 GCA_030152105.1 Actinomycetes bacterium | reverse complement strand
TCCGATTACGAGTCGAAGAGCCTTCGTCCAGCAGGTACCAGCCAGACCCGTCCTGGCTGCTCACGTCAGCGGGGCCGTCTGTTGAGTGCGTTCCTGTGGCACCGACCACGAGGCTGCGGCCGCTACCAGTGGCCGCGGTGTACCACGTCCTCGAACGGGCGCCGGTTGGGCCGCGCGATCGGCCTGAGCGGGCGGTCGGCCGGGACGCCAAGGGTGATCAGCCAGGCGCAGAACCGGTCCTCGGGGAAGCCCAGCAGGCGCCGCGCCAGCTCCTGGTCGCTGACCGCCGAATGCGCGCTGCCGATGCCCAGGTCGGCGGCGGCCACCATGATGCTCATCGTCGCCTGGCCCAGGTCGTACTGGACCAGGTCGCGGGAGCGGGCGTCCTGGGCGTTGGGGGCGATGAGCGCGATCGTCGCTGCCGAGCGGGCCACGTGCCCGGCGGCGCGCCATACCTTGGCCAGCTGGGCGAGCTGCTCGGGGTCGGTGCAGACGACGAAGTCCCAGGCCTGCTGGTTGCCGGCCGAAGGGGTGCGCCGCCCGGCCTCCAGGATCTGGTCCAGGTCCTCGGGGGCGATCGCCTCATCGGCGTAGGACCGCACGTTGCGTCGGGACCTGATCGCATCCCAGGTTTCCACCTCAACCTCCCAGCCTCATCCTGCGCGTCGGCCGCGGCGCCGTGCCACCACTGGTGCCGCAACCGGATCATGACCTAATCACCCGTCCGCCACCTCGCGGCGTGAGGATGACAGCCACCATCGTCCCCCAACCTGCTGGTTACAAGACAAAGGGAACCGTCCCGCCGGGTACTGGCGTGTGCTGTCCTTGCAGCTAAGGTCGGGTGGGTCGTCCAGCCAGTGCGCTCCTGACAGGCCGAGTGGCGTTGGGTGGAATGACCGTCCGCCGCTCTCTCTGGTAACGGCCGGTTGGCGGTGGCCTGCCTGTCTGGTGGGTGGACATGGCGGCGGTGACCCGGACAGCCTTCTGGGCTGAATCACAGGGTGTGACGAGGTGACCGCGTCGACCTCCAGCCGACGCGTCAGGGGTTCAAGTCCCCTCACCCGGGCTGGGCGTGTGATGGGTTGTCGCGGCCGCGAGGTCGTGCTCGCCGTCCTGTCGGGACTGCTCAGAGTCGAGCAGTTGGCGTGCAGGCTGGCCAGGCAGGGCGCAGCAGCCAAGTTCCCGATTGGCGAGCGTTGTGCCGAGCGAACCAGTTGTGTTTCCCGAGGAGGTCGGCAGTATGCTGCCCGGCGACAAGCGGCCACCGGCCGCCGCTTGGTCGGCGACCTGGATCCGAGCCAGCGGGCCGACGACCTCCTGAGCGGCTCGGCCGTGGCCAGCGACGCCGCAGGGTCAGGACCGCCATGCCGCAGCTTAGTACCGAAGCCAGCGACTTCAGCTGGCTGGTCGGCAACTTCGCCCGACGCACCCCAGGGGTGGCCCACGCCATGGTGGT
This sequence comes from Actinomycetes bacterium, assembly GCA_030152105.1. Next base: position 5,016 of record JASLIH010000599.1, on the reverse strand, counting down.
GTCGGCCGACGGGCTCCCATTGGCGGTGTCTGATCGCCTGGACCGGCCCAAGGCCGACCAGCTGGCCGCCATCGCCTCCGGGCTGGCCGGCCTGACCCAGGGCGGCGCCAGCTGCATCGACGGCGGACCGGTCAAGCAGACCGTGGTCGAAATGGACCAGGGGTTCCTGGTGGTCATGGCGATCAGCGATGGTTCCTGCTTGATCGTGCTGGCCGCCGCCTCCTGCGACGTGGGGGTGGTCGCCTACGAGATGACCGTGCTCGTCAACCGCACCGGGGATGTCCTCACCCCCAGCCTCCGGGCCGAGCTCCAAACCGCCCTCCCGCCATGAGCACCCCAGAGGCCGTCAAGGATCGTCGTCTAGCGTCCCGCCCGGGCGGGACGCCGACAAAGCGCGGGCCGGGCAGGCGTGACCGGTCTGCCAGGTGAGACACCGCCATGACGACCCACGACGACCGGCCAGCACGCGACCCGCGACGAGTCCGCCCCTATGCCATGACCGGCGGGCGGACTCGCCCCACTCACGACGACCTGGAGATCGAGGCGCTAGTCTCCACCACCTCGGTCGGGGAGCAGGCGCCGAAACTGACCGTGGAGCAGCGGGCTATCGCAGCTCTCTGCCACGACCTTCTGTCCGTCGCCGAGGTTTCCGCCCAGCTCCATCTTCCCCTCGGCGTCGTCCGGATCCTGGTTGGTGACATGGCCGATGAGCAGCTGGTCATGGTCCACCGGCCGACCCAGGCTGGCGACCGTCCCGACCTGGCCCTGCTCGAGCGGGTGCTGTACGGGCTCCACGCCATCTGATGGTCATCTGCGTCAGCCCAGCTTCGGATCAGCTACGGCCAGTCTCGCCCCAGACTTCTCTTGCTTCATGGACTTTGAGCTGCGCGTTTGGTGCCGCGAGGGATTCGAACCCCCAACCGCCAGATCCGTAGACTGGTGCTCTACGTCCACCCAGTGCGCCTGGGTGCTGTTGGTGCAGCTCAGGTCAGGTGCCAAATCCAGCTAGACCGCCTGAGTCCTGTCTGGTGATGGCTGGTGGACTGCCACGACAGCCGGCTCAAGTCCGGGGCTCACTTAGCGCGCTACGGTCGCTACGCAGCGATGCATGACTGTACCGAGACCGGCTGACCGCCTCCGCCGCGGGGCAGGCGGTGGCGCCGCCACCCTCGTCCGGTAGCGGCCGTTGGCCTTCGCAGGTCTCCATCCGGTAGCCGGGGATCACCTGCCCTCATGTGCGTCACGGCGACCTGTTGCCGAGCGGATTCCCGAATGCGTCCAGTTCAGCGGGCTCGAGCCGAATGCTGACGAGATCCTCGATCAACGGTTCGAATCCGTGGACGAATCCCGCGACACGGGCCTCGTCCTGCTCGAACTCGACCACCATAGGCTCGGCCTCGATCGCCGTCCTGATGACATAGCGGGCCCTTGTGGACTGCCGGTCCGTGGCCGAGAGCCAGACGCTGGAGATCGCCCAGAAGAAGGCCGGCCAGTCCTGCACGTCGGTGACGTTGACAACCACTGGCGCGTTGAGGGCCCGGCGCGCCAGCGTCGACGGCAGCCGGACCCCTTGGACCTCCAGCAGGGCAAATGCAAGCTGCGAGCTGGTCACACTGTCGGCGCTCACTTCCACGATCGATGGCATGGCCCCTCCCTCAATCAGACGGCGTCGACGCACAGGACACCCCAACGCCGCCGGGTACGTCCAGGCCCCTGCCTCGCAGCGGGCTGAAAGTGGCAGGCCTTGCCATTGCTTGTTCCAGGGGGTTTCCTCTGCCGTGTCGTCACACCTCGGAGCAGCCATGCAGACAACGAGCGAGCCTTCTGACCTCGAGGATGAGATACGGAAGGCCATGGATACGGGCAGGCCGTTGGACCTTCAGGCCGACCATCCCGACCTGAACGCTGTCGAAGGCTCGACCTGGGGCCAAGCCTGCACGGTCAGTGGCGAGCTCCTTGCCGCATTGCTGACGACACCGATCTCGTCGGAGAAGGCGCCGCCACGCGGGTTGCGGGTACGCGGCGCACGCATCATCGGGATCGTCGACCTGGAGGGGACACGCGTCAATTGTCCCTTGGAGCTGCGCGACTGCTGGCTCGAGCGCCCTCCGAACGTCATGGCGGCGCAGTTCCCTCTCCTTCGCCTCCCCGGCTGCTCGGTCCCCGGCCTGGACGCTCGATCCCTGCATAGCGACAGCGACGTGGAACTCGACAGAGGGTTTGTGTCCGAAGGCATCGTCGACCTTCGGCAGGCCCGTATCGGTGGAGGGCTTGTCGTTAGCCACGCCAGCCTCATAGGCCGGAATGGCATGGCCTTCGACGGCAGCCTTCTATCGACCGGGCAAGGCATGGCCTGCGTGGAGCTAGACGCGCACGGAGAGGTGCGACTTGCGGGAGCCCACATCGGAGGTCCGCTCATCTTCAATGGCGCCACGCTAAGCAACCCGAACGGCGACGCGCTCATGGCGGACGGCCTTGCCGTCGAGAAGGCGGCCTTCTTCGGCGACGGCTTCACCGCCCTCGGTGAGGTGCGGTTGCCGTGGGCACGGGTGGGAGCCCAGTTGTCGTTCGACGGCGGCGCCACGTTGTCCAACAAGGGGAAGTCCGCGTTGATGGTCGACGCCATCGACGTGCAAGGCGGAATAGCCTGCCGGGGCGGGTTCGTCGCGCAGGGTGAAGTGCGGATGACCGGCGCCCAGATCGGTGGTGGCCTGGAACTGGACGGGGCGGAGCTGCACAACCCGACCGGGATCTCCCTCATGGCGGACTGGGTGACCGTGAAGAACGACCTGTCATGGCCGAGCGGACTGGCAAGAGGAGAGGTTCGGTTACGGGGCGCGCAGATCAGCGGAAACCTCAATCTCAGCCAGACGAAGTTCGACAGGTCGTCAAGCGAGTACGCGCTGTCCGCGGACGGCCTCAAGGTGGGCCGGAGCGCACTGTGGGACGGGATCGCCGCAAATGGCGAAGTCCGTCTCGCCGGCGTCCATGTCGAGGGGCAGTTCGGCCTCCTGGGAGCAACCCTGCATCCCTCATCCGGGTGGTCGCTCTTTGCTGAGTACCTGACGGTCGGCCAGGCAATGATGTGCTCCCGCGGATTCAGCGCCACAAGACCGGTCAACCTGGCCGACGCCCGTGTCGGCACCTATCTTGACAGCCTCGCCAGCTGGCCAAAGCAGCTGTACCTCAACGGGTTCGTGTATGACACCTTGATGGCTGAACCCGAGGTCAGCCCCAGGGCTCGTCTGAACTGGATCAAGCTCGATCCACGCGGGTATTCGCCACAGCCGTACGAGCAGCTTGCCAAGTTCTACCGAATGACCGGCCAGGAACAGGCCGCCCGGCAGGTCATGATCACCAAGGAGTGGCGCCGGCGGAGCACGCTGAGCCCCTTCGGCAGGCTCTGGGGCTATCTCCTCTACGCCACAGTCGGGTACGGATACCGAACCTGGCTCGCCGGGGCATGGATCGCCCTCCTCCTGGTCCCCGGCACGCAGATCTTCAACGACGCCTACTCGGCGAATCAACTGGTCGCCGCGACGGACAATCTCCGGCAACAACCGGCGTTCCACCCCGTGATCTACACCCTCGATCTCCTACTGCCTATTGTGAGCCTGGGCCAGGATTCCGCCTGGATACCGCACGGCCCCTCCGAGCGATGGATGTGGCTGTTCCTCCTCATGGGCTGGGTGCTGACTACCGCAGTGGTGGCCGGCCTGACGAGCATCCTGAAACGCGACTGAACCGAGAAGTCCCCTCGAAACAGGCGATGAGACCTTCGCCTTGCAGGCCTGTGACTGCCGTTGTGATTGACAGGTCTTGGCCACCGCGCCGCTGTCCGTAACGCTCCTGAGACGGAAGGCGGCGACACTGGCACTGTGATCCATGAGGCTGGGAGGGTGGCGGTACCGGAGGTGGGTGGCACGCGGCGAGAACCATGGCGATGACTCCAGGCCTCAGACCAGCATGGCAGCGGTGGTGGCCGGCCGGGCTGGCGTGGTCGCTATGGGCGCTGGCGATACTCGGACTGGCCACGGTTCCTTGGTTCGACCACCTGCTGCGCCAGGCTGGCCGCCCGGACCTGGTCGAGTCGAACGCCGTCGCCGTCCCTTTCGTGCTGGCGATTGTAAGCGCGGTGACGGTCGGTGCGGTGCTGGCCAGCCGCCGTCCCCGAAACCCGGTTGGCTGGCTGCTGGTCACCCTCGGGCTATCTCTTTCGGCCACCGCACTGGCCGCCGGGTACGCGGCCTACGGGCTCCTGGCCCGGCCTGGGGCGCTCCCGGCCGCCGGCTACGCGGCCCTGTACGACGACTCCAGCTTTATCGTCTGGCCGGCCTGCATTGGCTTCGTCTTGTTGCTCACCCCCACCGGGTCGCTGCCATCGCGCGGCTGGAAGTGGTGGGCCCGGATCGCGGCCGCCGCGCCGGTGCTTGCCCTGCTGGCCGCTGCGTTCAGGTCGGCGCCGTTGGAGCCGCCCTACCAGTCGTCCGTAAGCCCGCTCGCCGTCCGCGCCCTGGCCGGCCCGCTACTGCTCGCCAGCTTCGTCGCCATCGTTGTCACGCAGCTCGCCATCCCGGTCGCGGCTGCCTCGGTGGTGGTCCGCTTCCGCCGCGCCCAAGGTGTGGAACGTCAACAGCTGCGGTGGGTGGTGTTCGCGGCCGGCCTGTCCGCGGCGGCGGCGCTGGTCGTGGTGGTCGGCATGGTGACGGGGATCCCGGCGCTGTACATCTGGTCGGCCGCGGTCTACGTGGCCATCCTGCCGGTGGCGATCGGCGCGGCGATCCTGCGCTATCGGCTATATGACCTGGACCGCATCATCAGCCGGGCCCTGGCCTACGGCCTGCTGACGGTGCTGCTTGGTGGTGGCTACGCCGGTGTGGTGCTGGGGCTTGGCCAGCTGCTCGGCCAAGACTCCAGCTTGGCGGTAGCGGCGGCGACCCTGGTGGTGGCAGCGGTGTTCCAGCCGGCCCGCCGCCGCATCCAGCAGACGGTCGACCGGCGCTTCAACCGGCGCCG
>JASLIH010000545.1 GCA_030152105.1 Actinomycetes bacterium | reverse complement strand
CCCAAGACCGTGTCCCGCTGGGCCAAGGAAGGCAAGCTGCCCTTCCTGAAGACCCTGGGCGGTCACCGCCGCTACCCCGAAGCCGAGATCCGCGACCTGGCCACCGAACTTCGCGAGGAAGCGACCGCCTAAGCGGTCAGTCCGTTCAGCCGACCGCTGTGCGCCCCGCGGTGGATGAGCAACGCGATGGCCGCGGTCCAGACGTGGCGGTACAACATCGTCGCCGCCGCCAAGCCGGTCACCGATCGGGACAACGGTCAGCAGCCTGGCCGCGGTTGCGGCACCAGCGGCGGCGTCGGCGCCGCGCCCGGCGCGCAGGAGGAGTCTGCGGGAGGTTCGACGTGGAGACGCGGGATGCGATCGGGTCCCGGCGCAACGTGCGGTCCTACGGGGAGCGGGCGATCGCGCCCCAGGACCTGGACCGGATCCTGGAGGCCGCCCGGCGCGCACCCTCGGCCGGCAACCAGCAGGCCTGGGACTTCGTCCCGGGAGCAACTCGCACAGCTGGCCAGGGTAGGGCCCGCCGCGGGTCACGTCGCCGGCTCGGCGGCGACGATCGCGCTGGTGGCCCCACGGTCCGACGACCCTCAGCTGGGCGACCTGATCCAGTTCGACCTGGTGGCCGCCGCCGACCTGGGCATCGGCAGCGCCCATGCCGGCGTCCACGACCAGGAGCTGGCGCGGCGCCTACTGGGTTTCCCGAGGACCGGTTTGCGCTCTGCTGATCACCCTCGGCACCCCCGCCGACCGCCCGCTGCTGGAGAGCAGGTGCCCGGCGATCGGGCCGGGCAGGAACTTGTTGTTCGTACGGCCAACATCGCAGGACTCGGCCGACATGACGACTCGGCCGTTATCGAGATCCTCTGTGGCGGCCCGTCGCCCGCCTAATAGGTCCATAATCCGCGAACCAGAACTGCTGCGTCTGCGATCTTCATATCCTCAGTGAAATTCGGGCCAGGGCCGCTAGTCGTCCAGGCTCCCCATGCTCAAGTTGACGACTGTTCCAGTCATCCCGCTCGCCTGATCGGAAGCCATGAAGGCCGCCACGTTGGCCATCTCCGCGAGCGTCGAAAGCCGTCGCGTGTGGGTCCTGCCTGCACCTTGGTCGTGGAACTGTTCCCAGGTCATTCCCGATGCCTTGGCGTAGAGCTCGAAGCTTTCCTTGATCCTGCCTGTCTCCGGCATGCCCTGTGGTCGCAGACCGACTACGCGAATGCCCTGAGGTGCGAGCTCGGCGGATAGATCTCGAGTGAGTGCCTCCACGGCGGCCATCGCCGGACCGCCGCCGCCCACCAATGGGATGCCCGTCCGCGAAGGGATTGAGGTGACGGTCATGATCACCCCCGATCGGTTCGCGACCATCCGTCGGGCGGCCAGACGTGCGGTCAGAAAGTACGACCTCGTGTAGGTCGCGATCGGCAGGGAGAACTGCTCGACCTCCAGATCGACCAGGGGCACACGAATCCTCGGATTCGGGATGCCGATCGCGTTGAACGAGATGTCCACGCGGCCCGCCTTGTCGGTCACGGACTGTAGATGCTTGTCCACGGCCTGCTCGTCGAGAGCGTCGACCTCCGCCGCCTCGGCGGAACCGCCGGCGGAAACGACGTCCTTGGCGACAGCTTCGACGGGTGCCAGGTGGCGCCCGGTGAGAAAGAGTTTGGCCCCCGCAAGCGCAAAGGCGCATGCGACAGCGCCGCCGATGGCGCCTCCGGCTCCGTAGATCACCGCAACCTTGTCCTTCAGCATCATCCTCGTTCCTTTCTGCACCCGGGTGGTCACACCCGCCCACCTCAGGAGTTACTGGCCGACCGTCGACGTCCGGATCGTCCGAGCCGTCGATGATGCAGACACTGCGACGTCGGGAAAGTGGGCGGGCACGGACCGCCCAGTTTGCGACTCGGTCGGTGTCGATACTGTGAGGTCGACACGGAAAGCGAGCGACGTGACGCGAGGGTGGAGTGGCGACAACCGACCTGATCAGCAGGGCGCGGGCCGGGGACGGCGAGGCTTTCCGAGAGCTGACCGAGGCGTACCGTCGGGAGCTACAGGTGCACTGCTACCGGATGCTCGGTTCCTTGCAGGACGCCGAGGACGCCCTCCAGGACACGCTGCTGGCCGCCTGGCAGGGCCTCGGAGGGTTCGAGGGACGCGCCTCGCTCCGCACCTGGCTCTACCGGATCGCCACCAACAGGTGCCTCAACGCGCGTCGGTCGGCCAGCCGACGCCCGGCCCGGGAGTGGGACATGCCCGAGGTTGAACCACCCGAACCGACCCGGCTCGGCGAACTGGGGTGGCTCGAGCCATATCCCGACGCCCTGCTCGAGGGTGCGATCGACGTGCCGCTCGGCCCCGAGGCCCGGTATGAGCAGACCGAAGCCATCTCCCTAGCCTTCGTCACCGCCCTGCAGGTCCTGCCGCCTCGCCAGCTCGCCGTGCTCATCTTGCGCGACGTCCTCGGATTCCACGCCAACGAGGTGGCCGACATGCTCGACTCGACCGTCGAATCGGTCAACAGCGCCCTCAAACGGGCCCGGGCCAGCCTGCAGCGCCGGCTGCCGCCGACCGACGAGCGCGAACCGGCTCCCGCCCCCGACTCAACCTCCGAGCAGGCGCTCGTGGCAGAGTTTGTCCACGCCTACGCGACCGGGGATCTCGACGCGCTGGTCGCCTTGCTCACTAACGATATCCACGTCTCCATGCCACCGATCCCCCTCGAATACCAGGGCCGTGACGTCGTGGCCCGCCTCTTCGCCAGCATCTTCCGCTCGGGCCGAAGGGTTGACCTCGTGCCGACGCGAGCCAATGGTCAGCCGGCGTTCGGGGCCTACCTTCGCGCCTCCACCGGCATCCGCCATGGAACCGGCCTTTTTGTCCTCACCCTCACCGGCGACCGGATCTGCGCCTTCACCCGCTTCGACAACAGCGTGCTCCCATGGTTCGGGCTACCGCGATCGCTTCCTAGCCGATAGGCAGCTTCCGAGTGCGCCCGCGCCGGCTGGGTCGCGGTGGCCATGCTCACCCTGGGGCTGGCGAACCGCCGGGCTCGGCCTTGGTCATGGGGCAGGCGATCTCGAACGCCAGGTCACTCCGTCCGCTTCTTGACAGGTCCCCGGGCTGGCGGTCGGATCAACAGCCCGTGGCGGTCGGTGCAGGAAGG
>JASLIH010000525.1 GCA_030152105.1 Actinomycetes bacterium | reverse complement strand
GGTCTGCCCGGTTCGGCTCGGACGGGTCGCCCCCGGGTCACCTCCCCAGCTCGACAAGGTGACCATCGATGGGCGGTTGCGCGGCAGCAGCGACCCGTCGGTGGAGTGCATGGCTCCCTTTCCCACCTGACAGTCTCGTCGTATGACCGACCCGATGGACCCGCGGGGCAGCCCTCCCAACTGGCCGGTGTCCGGGCATCGCCCAAGAGGAATGAGGTTCACGGCCGCAACGCCGACGGCCAGCGCGCAGCCTCACGCCAACACACCTGCCGCGGGCTCCCGCCGGACCTGCTGCAGCTATTTCGCCGGCATGGTTCCGCGGTCCGATCGCTAGGTCGTCATCTGGCCCGGGGTCGAACGCGTCCTCATCAACCCTATGACGCGTTGGTGGCCAGTGGCGAGCCAGTGACCTGGCAGCGGGGGCGGCGCGTTCGACCCGCCGATGGTCCGGCGGATCGCTACCGCCACCTGGTCGCCCACAACGCCAACGGCCAGCGGCCACCCGCGGACAGCCCGGGCCGACCCGGCAGGTCACTAGTGGCGTACCGAGATGTGGACGTGGTCGTCGTGGCGCAGGGTGGGGTTGCAGTTGCACGCATCCGACGGGTGCCGGTAGCCGTGCCAGCCCTGGCTTCTGGTCCAGATGCGCCCGTTGAAGATCACGTACTTGACGTCGAACGCCTCGGCCTTGGCGACCGCCCACTTCGCGATCCGCCAGCCCAGGACCCGTCCTTGGGCGCTCGGGTAGCTGATCATCACGTCGATCGCGCGCCCGTAAGGGTGGTCGCTTCCCTCGACCGACCCGACCGCTCGCCAGCCGCCGATCGACGTGACCCTGAAGGTCTGCACCACCGTCGCGTACAGGCGTTTGGCGGTGGGGGTGAGCTTCTGGTAACTCGGGGTGTTGGGGCCAACGAATTTGCCAACCGGGGGTGATGTTGGGCGCACGGTTGGCGATCGTGCGAGGGCAGCGTAGCTGCTGGCGATCTGGCGGACCTTCTTCACGTACCGGTCGTCGTGGTGGTAGGCGGAGATTGCTTGGCGGAGGTCGGCGCCGCCTTGGGCGCCGTTGCGGCATAGGTAGTTGGCGGCCGTGAAGATCGCGTCGGTGGGGTTGTAGGCGTCCGCGACGCCGTCGCCGGTGCCGTCGACCGCGTAGTCGGCGAAGGTGTTGCCCGCCTCGCCGCCGATGCCGATCTGCATCGGTCCGGCGGCCCCGGCGGGGCTCGTCCCTGAGGTGACGCCTGGGCCGGTCGAGCGGCCGTGGTCGGACTCGAGTTTGCCGATGGCGGCCAGCACCGACCAGGGCAGGCCGGGGCAGGTGTCGGCGGCAGCACGGTAGATGGGCAGCAACTGCTGCGGGATATCGTCCTTGGCGGGTTTGCTGGGCTGGTTGCCCATCACGCTGGTGCCCAGGGACATGACCAGAAACAGCGACATCAGCATCGTGAAGGAGAGCCCTGCCAGGAGCTTCATGCTCATGCGCGGGACCTCGTCCACGACGACAGTGAGCTGCTGGCCGGGACCGGTGAGGTGTGCGCCATGCTGGGGGAGTCCCGCTGGCCTGGTGTCGAGTTTCGCCACTCCTACCCCAACTTCCCCGTTGCCGGTTGGAGCTAAAGCGGCCGGCCTGGACATCTGGACGATGAACAGGCCGTCGACCTCAAGGAACGAGGGATCAGCGGCCCTACACCTCTACGATTCGAACGTACGTTCGAAAAGGATAGCAGGCAAGCTACACTGGGTGAACAAGAATTCCCGCGGCTGGATCGTGTCTGACAAGAGCCTCTTGCCATGACAGCTGCGGCCGTGACCTGCAGAGAGCGCCGCCCGCTCGACGGTGGCGCGCTCTGACCTGCGTGTTGGGGGTGGAGGTAAGGGGATTTGAACCCCTGGCTTCCTCCGTGCGAGTACGTGGCGGCCTTACCGCTGTGCGGAGCCGCGTTTGCGCAGGTCGCCACGAACCGTCAGAGGCGAAGTTAGGCGTTCTCGCGGAGGACTCATCCGGCAGGCTTCATGCTCACTGATAACGGATGAAGCGTCGCCGTTCGCTCTACGCTCGACCCGAAATTCGTCCGAGGACAGCAGTGCACCGGCGGTGCCAGTCGCAGGTGGTCGAGGGCTGCCGGGACGATGGCGCCGGTGTTCGTGCCAAGGACGATCACGCAGGGGTCCTTGCCAGAGATTTGCCAGAAACTGTGCTACACGTAACCTCCCGTCGCCTCACGACCCGACCCTCAACAGCGCTTCTCACCAGTGTGGTTGTGTGGGCACGTGAGGTCCTGCGAGGGGTCGTGAACTCCCCGAGCATCAATGGCATGCAAGGGGTCAGGGGTTCAAATCCCCTCAGCTCCACCAGGCACAACGCCACTTCCACTCCCGCTCTGAGCGCCGTTTGCCAGAGATTTGCCAGAAAACGCGGCCCGCGGCCGCTAGAACACGCTCTGTGATGAGCGGTTCGGCTGAGCCTCAAGCGCCTGCTCAGCGACCTTCAACACCACCGTGAGGCGCTGCTCGACTGCTACGGCGATACGGGCGGCCATCTCCGGGGTGGTGTGCCGGTAGTGGGCGCCCATGGCGCTGCCCCGTTGCTGGCCGGTGCGGCTGGACGCCTCATGGCCCATCACCTCATCGATGACCCGGGCCGGGATGCCGGCGTCCTCCAGCCAGGTCGCGAAGGTGTGGCGGAAATCGTGGGCGCCGTGCAGATCCACGGCCTCCAGGAGTGGGTTGCGGGCCGTGGGCAGCGCGGCCCACCGCTGCTGACCATTTCCGTCCCCGTCAGTGACCAGCTCGGCCGCGACGAGCTCGCCCAGGGCGACCTGGATCGTGGTTGGCCGGA
>JASLIH010000472.1 GCA_030152105.1 Actinomycetes bacterium | reverse complement strand
CTCTCCTTCCTCGGCGACGGCACCTTCCTGATGGCCCCGACCGAGCTGGTCACGGCCGCCCAGGAGGGGCTGGCGGTGACCCTCGTGGTCCCCGAGAACCACGGTTACCAGGTCATCCACCGCCTCCAGATGCTGCGCAGCGGGCGCGAGTTCGGCAACGAGTTCCGCTACCGCAAGGACGGCCTCGACCTGGGCGCCGACGCCACCCAGTCCCGGCTCGAGGGCGACTACCTCAAGGTCGACCTGGTCCAGGTGGCCGCCGGGCTCGGGGCCCGGGCGCTGCTGGCCCGGACGGCCAAGGAGGTCCGCGAGGCCCTCGCCGACACCCGCGACCACCCCGGCCCGGTGGTGATCGTGGTCCCGGCCATCCCCCACGCCGACCTGCCCGGCGCCGGCGTCTGGTGGGACGTGGCCCCGGCCGAGGTGTCCGAGACACCGGGCGTGGCCGAGCTGCGGGCCGAGTACGAGCCGGGGCTGACCCTCCAGCGGTGGTTCGGATGACAGCCACCGGCACCGCCCCGGCGCGGACCCCCCTGGACACCGGCCGGCTGCGGGCCCGCCTGGCCTCGGGGGAGCCGACCGTCGGGACCTTCCTTGGGATGGCCTCGCCAGTGGCGGCCGAGGTCTGCGCCGCCGCCGGGCCCGACTGGGTGCTGCTCGACCTGGAGCACGGCGGCGGCGGTGAGGAGCAGGTCGGGGCCACCGTCCTGGCCGCCGGCGCCTACGGCGTCCCCACGGTCGTCCGGGTCGAGACCGACGCCCGCATCCGGCTCGGCCGGGTGCTCGACCTGGGCGCGGCCGGGGTGATGCTGCCCCGGCTGAGCTCGGCCGCCGAGGTCGCCGAGGCCGTCAGGCACCTGCGCTACCCGCCCCGGGGCGACCGCGGCGTCGCCACCTACAACCGGGCCTGCCGCTTCGGCCTCGACCCGGGCGCGCTGGACCGCGCCGACGGCGAGGTGCTCTGCGTCGTCCAGGTCGAGTCGGCAGCGGCCGTCGCCCAGGCCGACGCCATCGCCGCCCTCGACGGCGTCGACGTCCTGTTCGTGGGGCCCCGCGACCTCAGCCATGACCTCGGCGTCCCCGGCGACGTCACCGCCCCGGCCTACCTGGAGGCCCTGGAGACGGTCCGGGCGGCCGCCGCCCGCCACGGCAAGGCCTGCGGCCTGCTCGCCGGCGACGGCGCCGCCGCCCGCCGCCTCCGCGGGCAGGGCTGGCGCTTCGTCGGGATCGGCTCCGACTCGACCCTGCTCGCGGCCGCCCTCGGCGCCGCCCTGGCCGCCGCCCGCACCGACGACATCCAAGAAGGAGACCGCTGATGGCCGAGCCAGCCACCGCCCCTCGCCACGACGTCGGTGTCGGCCTGATCAGCGTCGGCTGGATGGGCAAGCTGCACAGCCGGGCCTACCAGGCGCTGCCCTACGTCTACCCGGAGCTCGGGCTGCGGCCGCGGCTGGTCCATGCAGCCGACACGGCGCCCGACCGGGTCGCCTTCGCCACCGACGTGCTCGGCTATGCCCGGGGCAGCGGCGACTACCGCGAGGTCCTGGCCGACCCCGAGGTCGACGTGGTATCGATCTGCGCCCCGAACATGCTCCACCGCGAGATCGGCGTGGCCGCCGCCGAGGCCGGCAAGCCCTTCTGGATCGAGAAGCCGGTCGGCCGTAACGTCGAGGACACCGCCGCCGTGGCCGCCGCCGCCAACGGCGCCGGGCTGGTCACCTCCATCGGCTTCAACTACCGGCACGTCCCGGCAGTGGAGCACAGCCGCGAGCTGGTCGCCTCCGGCGCCCTTGGCCGGATCACCAACGTCCGGTCGGTGTTCCTCAACGGCTATGCCTCCGAGCCCAAGGGGGCGCTGTCGTGGCGCTTCAACCGCGAGCTGGCCGGCAGCGGCGCCCTCGGCGACCTGCTCAGCCATGTGGTCGACCTGATGCAGTACGTGGTCGGCCCGGTCGCCGAGGTGACGGCCCTGACAAGCACCGTCTACACCGAGCGGCCGATCCTGCCGATGGGCTCGGCCACCCACTTCGCGGTGATCGAGGACGGCGAGCTGGGCCCGGTTGAGAACGAGGACTACGCGGCCGCCCTGGTCCGCTTCTCCGGCGACGCCCAGGGAGCGGGGGCGGTCGGCACCCTGGAGGCGTCGCGGACCGTCGTCGGTCCCCAGTGCGGGCTCGCCTTCGAGCTGTACGGTACCGAAGGCTCGCTGACCTGGAACTTCGAGCAGATGAATGAGCTGCAGGTCTGCCTGGGCCGCGGCGGCCCCCACCAGGGCTACACCACCGTGCTCGGCAACGCCCATCTCGGCGACTACGGCCGGTTCCAGCCCGGCCCCGGGAACGCCATGGGCTATGACGACCTCAAGGTCACCGAGGCCAAGAAGTTCCTGGTCGCCGTCGTCGGCGGCGAGCGCCGGAACTGCTCGGTGGACGACGCCCTGTCGGCGGCCGAGGTGGTGGCGGCGGCCGAGCGCTCCGCCGCCGACGGCAGCTGGCAGAAGGTCCCCGCCGTCGCCGGCACGACCGCGGCCCGGCGGGGCTGAGCGTCATGGCGGAGCCGCCGCGCCGGCCGACCATCATCGACGTGGCCGCCCGCGCCGGGGTGTCCAAGTCGCTGGTGTCGCTGGCCATGCGGGGCGATCCCCGGGTCGCGGAGTCCAGCCGCCTGCGGATCGAGGAGGCGGTCCGGGAGCTCGGCTACCGGACCAACTGGGCGGCCAGGTCGCTGTCGACCCTCCGCTCGGGCACCGTCGGGGTGCTGGTCGCCGACCTGCACAACCCCTGGTTCGTCGAGATCGTCGACCCGCTGCGCACGGTGCTGCACGACGCCGGCCTCGACACCCTCCTGACCAGCGCGGTCATGCCCGGGCCGCGGGCCGGCGAGGGAGCGCGCCTGGACCTGGGGGCGGTGGAGGCGTTGCGCTCCCTCAAGGTCGAAGGGCTGGTGGTGGTCGGGTCGCTGCCCGACCACAGCGGCCTGGCCGCCGTCGTCGGCGACGTGCCGGTGGTCGTCGCCGGCGGGGGCCGGCAGGGCCTGGTCGGGGCCGACGTGGTCCGCAGCGACGACGCCGCCGGGGCCGGGCTGGTCGTCGACCACCTGGTCGCCCGGGGGCACGAGCGGATCGCCCACCTCGGCGGCGCCGGCGGCGAGGTCGCCGACGAACGCGCCGCCGGCTACCGGGCCGCCATGGCCCGGCACGGGCTCGCCGGCCGGTGCCGGGTCGAGCCCTGCGACTTCACCCAGGAGGCCGGCTACGTCGGGGCGCTGCGGCTGCTCGAGGACGGCGACCGGCCGACGGCCATCGCGGTCGTGAACGACCTGGCCGCCGTGGGCGCGCTGGCCGGCGCGCTCGAGGCCGGCGTGACCGTCCCGGCCGAGCTGGCCGTCACCGGCTACGACGACACCTTCTTCTCCGCCATCTCCCAGGTCTCGCTGACCACCGTCAACCCCGACAACCCGACCATCGGG
>JASLIH010000455.1 GCA_030152105.1 Actinomycetes bacterium | reverse complement strand
GATCTCATCTTCGTCGGCTCCGTGCCCCAGGCCGACCTGCCCTCCTACTACGCCTCGGCCGACGTGTTCTGCGCCCCCTCGCTGGGCGGGGAGTCGTTCGGGATCGTGCTGGCCGAGGCCATGGCCGTGGGCCGGCCGGTGGTCTGCTCCGACATCGGCGGCTACCGCGACGTGGTCCGCGACGGCACCGACGGCCTGCTGGTCCCGCCCCGCGACCCCGAGGCCCTGGCCGAGGCCCTGGCCGGCCTGCTCGACAACCCGGCCCGCCTGGCCGCCATGGGCGAGGCGGCGGCCGCCAACGCCCGCCGCTACGCCTGGGAGGTGGTGGCCGCCGAGGTCGCCGAGGTCTACCAGGCCGCCCTGGGCGGCTGACCGGCCCCAGGGGCAAAGGGTTTCGGTACACTGCGGCAGCCGAGCGGGCGATACGAGGAGGCGGCGTGGACGTGGCGGCGGCCCTGTGGGGCGGGATCATCGGGGCGATCGTGGCGGCGACGGTGTACGCCGGGTTCCTGGGGCTGCGGCTGACCCGGCTGGACCTGCTCCGGTTCGAGGGCGGCCTGATCCAGCGCGAGCGGACCAGCATGGTCTACATCTACGGGGTGACCGTGCAGATCGTCGCCGGAGCCCTGCTCGCCCTCGCCTACCGGCAGGTCTTCCAGCAGCTCGACTCGGCCACCTTCGTCGGCTGGGGGGCGCTGCTCGGGCTCGCCCAGGGGGTCCTGGCCGTGCTCCTGCTGCCGGTCCTCGGCAAGCTCAACCGCAACGTGCGCGCCGGGGACGAGCCGCCCCCGGGGCGGTTCGGCCGCGCCTACGGCGGGCTCACGCCCGTCGCCCTGCTGGTCGCCTCGGTGGTCTTCGGCACCTGGGTCGGCATCGTCCTCCTTCCTTGAGCACCCTGCACCTCCTGCGGGAGCAGATCGCCGCCAACCGGCGCGCCTACCAGGTCACGGTGGCCATCGTGGTCGCCGGCCTGGCCCTCCTCGGCCTGCTGGTCACCCTGGCCCTCGGGCTCGGGGTGAGCGGCCTGGGGGCCGGGCTCGGCCTGGCCGTGCTGGTCGTCGCCCTCGCCCCCGGGCTGGGGGAGCGGGCCGCCCTGCGCGACGCCGGCGCGCAGGAGGCCGACCCCGGCCGCTGGCCCCGCTACCACAACCTGGTCGACGGCCTGAGCCAGGCCGCCGGGCTGCCCCGGCCCCGGCTGTACGTGGCCGACAGTGACGCCGCCAACGCCTTCTCGGTGGGACGCGACCCCGAACAGGCCGCCGTGGTCGTCACCCGGGGGCTGCTCACGACCCTGAACCGGGTCGAGCTGGAAGGCGTGCTCGCCCACGAGCTCAACCACATCTGGAGCTGGGGGGCCCGGCTGGCCACTCTCGGGGTCGCCCTCGGCCGGGTGCCGGGGCTGCTGCGGCTGCTCGCCCCGCCTCGGCGCGAGTTCGACGCCGACGAGGGCGGGGCCCGCCTCACCCGCTACCCGCCCGGGCTGGTCTCGGCCCTCAGGAAGCTGGCCGAGGCCGGCCAGCCGCCCGACCGGCCGGGCCTGCGCCACCTGTGGATCATGGCTCCCGGGGACGCATCTCACCCGCCGGTTGACGAGCGGATCGCCGCACTGCAAGAGCTGTGAGAGGGCGAGTGAGCCCGAGCCGGATTGGCTCGGAGGTCCGGGCCAGGACCGGGCCGAGCACGGCCAGGATCAGCACGTAGGCGGTGGCCAGCGGGCCCAGGGCGGGCTCGCGGCCGGTGGCCACGGCCAGCCCGGCGATCACGATCGAGAACTCGCCCCTGGCCACCAGGGCCGTGCCGGCGCGCCAGCGCCCACGGGGGCCGACCCCGATCCGCCGGGCCGCCCACCAGCCGGTGGCCACCTTGGTGGCCGCCGTGACCAGGGCCAGGGCGGCGGCGGCGACAACCACCGGCGGGATCGAGCGGGGGTCGGTCTGGAGCCCGAAGAACACGAAGAACACGGCCGCGAACAGGTCGCGCAGGGGCGTGAGGAGGTCGTGGGCGGCCTCGGCGGCCCGCCCCGACAGGGCGATCCCGACCAGGAACGCCCCCACCGCCGCCGAGACCTGGAGCTGCTGGGCGATCCCGGCCACGACCAGGGTCAGCCCGAGGATGACCAGCAGCAGGACCTCGTCGTTAGGGGTGAACACCAGCCGGCTCAGGGTCTCGCCGTAGCGGACCGCGACCAGCAGCACCAGGGCCACGGTGGCCAGGGCGACCCCGACCGGCAGGGCGCTGGCCAGCAGGCCGCCCCCGACCAGCAGCCCGGTGACCAGCGGCAGGTAGGCGGCCATGGCCAGGTCCTCCACGACCAGGATGGTCAGGATCACCGGGGTCTCGCGGTTGCCCAGCCGGTTCAGGTCGCCGAGGACCTTGGCCACGATCCCCGACGAGGTCACATACGTCACCCCGCCCAGGACCACCGCTGCCAGCGTCGACCAGCCGAGCAGCAGCCCGACCAGCACCCCGGGGGTGAAGTTGAGGGCCAGGTCGGCCAGGCCGGCCGGGGCGGCGGTGCGCAGGCTGCTCACCAGCTCGCTGGCCGAGTACTCCAGGCCGAGCAGGAGCAGGAGCAGGATCACCCCGACCTCGGCCCCAACCTCGATGAACTCGCTCGCGGTGACCAGCGGCAGCAGGCCGCCCTCGCCAAAGGCCAGGCCGGCCAGCAGGTACAGGGGGATGGCGGAGAGGCCGAGTCTCCCGGCCAGCCGCCCCAGGATGCCTAGCCCAAGGATCACCCCGCCCAGCTCGAGGAGGACGGCGGCGCCGTGGGCCACCGCCGGTCAGCTCCCCAGCAGCTTGCTCAGCTCCTTGACGCCCTGGGCGGTGCCGACGACGACCAGGGTGTCGCCCGGCTCCAGGACGGCGTCGGGGGCCGGGGCCGGGATGGCCCCGTCGCCGCGCACGATGGCCACGATCGACACGCCGGTGCGGCTGCGGGCCTGTGTGTCGGCGATCGCCCGGGCGGCGTACGGGCTCCCGGGCCGGATCGGCAGCCAGTCGATGGCCAGGCCCTCGATCCGCTGGGTGAGGGCGGCCAGGTGCTCGACCAGCCGGGCCGCCCCCAGCAGCTCGGCCAGGGCGTCGGCCTCTTCCTCGGTGAGCTGCACGACCTCCTGGCAGGCGTCGGGGTCCTCGCGGTCGTAGAACAGCAGGTCGCGCCGCCCGGTGCGGTGGGTGACGACCCCCAGCTGGCGCCCGGCCCTGGTGGTGAAGTCGTGGCGCAGCCCGACGCCGGGCAGGTTGGTCTCCTGGATGTCCACGTTGGTGCTGCTCCCTGTCATCGGTAGCCCTGCAGTTCCAGCTTCATTGTGACCGTGTCGGGGATCTGGAAGAGCCAGTCGCCGCGGGCAAGGTCCTGGGCGCTGACCGGCTGGCGAAGCAGCTCCCGCCCGCCGTAGCTGACCACGAAGGTCCAGGCTCCGCCCAGGTCGGCGACCTCCCGGAAGGTGGTGGTGGCCCCGGGCCCGGCCAGGCCCAGCCCGAGCCGGCCGCCGTCGGCCCCGGCAACGTCGACCTGGAGGGGCAGGGCGGCCTGGTTGTCGACCCGCACCGTCCGGTAGTCGGGCCGCCCGCCGAGGGCGGCCTGGGCCAGCCACAGGGCCCCGACGGCGGTGACCACGACCGCAAGCAGGGCGGCGGCCAGCACCGGCCGGTCGATGGTGGCCCCGGCTGATCGCAGACGAACGCTCATGTTGGAAACCTCCAGCCTCGGCCGCGCCGGTGGTCCCGGGCGGCGCCGTCAGCTTGCTGCCGGCCGGAGCGGTGGGGGAGCGCGGGCGGCGGCGGCGACGGCGCGGTGGCCGGCGGGCCGGGCGGCTCGGCGGGCGGCCACCAAGGTCCCGGCGGCGGCGACGGCCAGGGCGAGGAGGCCGGGCAGCGTCGGGCCGGGTCGCTCCCGGTCGTCGCGGGTCCCGCCGGCGATGACCAGGGAGCGGCCGGGCCGGCCCTGCAGCAGGCCGTGCCCGGGCCCGGCCACCGGTCCGGTCACCGGCGACCCCGACGCATCCGCGTTGGCGGCCGCCTGGCCGGCGGAGCCAGGCTCGAGCAGGGCGAGGCAGAGCACCAGGGCCAGAAGCGCCCCGGTAGCGCGTGGTCGCCAGGTCACGTGCATTTGTGCCCCAACGGTAGCGCACTAGGGAAGCCTGACCTCCTGGATCGTCCTGGCCTTGATGACGTGGGGTGGGCTGCCGACCCGGTCGCTGAGGAAGCACATGGCGTTGAAGCCGGGCCGGGGGCTGGTGTAGCCTTGGGACTCGAAATGTGCCCCTGAGCAGGCAAAACGGAGCCGCTCGGCGGGATTCGAAGGACAGGCGAGGAGTTCTCCAGCATGGAGCCCAGCAACCAGGTCACCGGCACCGCGCGGGTCAAGCGCGGCCTCGCCGAGATGCTCAAGGGCGGCGTCATCATGGACGTCGTCACCGCCGACCAGGCCAAGCTCGCCGAGGAGGCCGGGGCCGTCGCCGTCATGGCCCTGGAGCGGGTGCCGGCCGACATCCGGGCCCAGGGCGGGGTGGCCCGCATGAGCGACCCCGAGCTGGTCCACCAGATCATGGACGCCGTCTCGATCCCGGTGATGGCCAAGGCCCGCATTGGCCACTTTGTCGAGGCCCAGGTCCTCCAGGCCATCGGCGTCGACTACGTCGACGAGTCCGAGGTGCTGTCGCCGGCCGACGAGGCCCACCACATCGACAAGTGGCAGTTCACCGTGCCGTTCGTGTGCGGGGCGACCAACCTCGGCGAGGCCCTGCGCCGGATCGCCGAGGGCGCGGCCATGATCCGCTCCAAGGGCGAGGCTGGCACCGGCAACGTGATCGAGGCGGTGCGCCACATGCGGTCCATCGCCGGGGCCGTCAGCCGCCTGCACGGCCTGCGTCCGGACGAGCTGTTCTCGGCCGCCAAGGAGCTCGCCGCCCCCTACGACCTGGTCGCCGAGGTCGCCGCCGAGGGCCGGCTGCCGGTGGTGCTGTTCACCGCCGGGGGGATCGCCACCCCGGCCGACGCGGCCATGATGATGCAGCTGGGCGCCGACGGGGTGTTCGTCGGCTCGGGCATCTTCAAGTCCGGCGACCCGGCCCGGCGGGCCCGGGCGATCGTCGAGGCGACCACCTTCGCCCGCGACCCGGAGATCGTGGCCAAGGTGTCGCGCGGGCTCGGCGAGCCGATGGTCGGCATCGCCGCTGTGCCCGAGGGCGAGCGGCTGGCCGACCGCGGCTGGTAGCCGGTGGCTGACGCACCAAGGGTCGGCGTCCTGGCCTACCAGGGCGACGTCCGCGAGCACCTGGCCGCCCTGGAGGCGGTCGGGGCGGTGCCGGTCGAGGTCCGGACCCTGGCCGAGCTGGAGGGGGTCGAGGGGCTGGTCGTGCCCGGGGGCGAGTCGACCGTGATCGGCAAGCTGGCCGACCGCTACGGGCTGCTGGCGCCGCTGCGCCGGCGGGCCGAGGCCGGCCTGCCCGTGCTCGGAACCTGCGCCGGCATGATCTTCCTGGCCCGCGAGGTCGAGGGCCCGCCCCAGGACCTGCTGGGCGTGCTCGACGTGCGGGTGCGCCGCAACGCCTTCGGCCGCCAGGTGGCCTCCTTCGAGGCCGAGGTGGACGTCAAGGGCGTCGACGGCGGGCCAGTCTCGGGCGCGTTCATCCGTGCCCCCTGGGTGGCCGAGGCCGGCCCGGGGGTCGAGGTGCTGGCCGAGCTCGACGGCAAGGTTGTCGCGGTGCGCCAGGGCGGCCTGCTCGCCACCGCCTTCCATCCCGAGCTGACCGGCGAGGTGCGGCTGCACCGCCGGCTGCTCGACCTGGTAGCGGAAAGGGGACTGTCATGAGCGGGCATTCGAAGTGGTCGACAATCAAGCACCAGAAGGGCGCCAAGGACGCCAGGCGGGGCAAGCTGTTCGCCAAGCTGATCCGGGCCATCGAGGTCGCGGCCCGCGAGGGCGGCAGCACCCCCGAGGGCAACCCGACCCTGGCCGACGCCATCCAGAAGGCCAAGGACAACTCGGTCCCCAACGACACCATCGACCGGGCCGTCAAGCGGGGCGCCGGCGAGCTCGCCGGCCAGCGCCTGGAGCTGGCCACCTACGAGGCCTACGCCCCCGGCGGGGTGGCCCTGATGGTCGAGGCTCTGACCGACAACCGCAACCGGACCGCCGCCGACGTCCGCCACGTGGTCACCAAGGGTGGGGGCAGCCTGGCCGACGCCGGCAGCGTCGCCTACCTGTTCAACCGTCGTGGCCAGCTGGTGGTGCTGGGCGACGGGGTCGACGAGGACCGCGTCATGGAGGTCGCCCTGGAAGCCGGCGCCGAGGACGTCGAGGCCGACGAGCAGGGCTTCACCATCACCACCGCCCCCGGCGACCTGCGCGCCGTCCGCGCCGCCTTCGACACCGCCGGCATCCCCTATGACTCCGCCGAGGTCACCATGGTCCCCAGCATGTCGGTCCCCCTCCAGAGAGGCGACGCGATCCGGGTGCTGCGCCTCCTCGACGCCCTCGAAGACCTCGACGACGTCCAGGACGTCTACGCCAACTTCGACATCCCCGACGACGTCATGGCCGAGGTCAGCTAGACGGGTCCGGGGTCCAGGGTCGCGGCAGGGCGGCCGACTGGCCGCCGTCGACCACCACCACGGCGCCGTTCACGAACGAGCTCGAGGGATGCACTAGCCAGGCCACCGCTTGAGCGATGTTGGCCCGCACCTATGACGCCATCCTGTACGTCGAGACGGGCACGGCTTCGGCGTGGTCGGCGAGCGAAGCCGCGAGGAACTCTGCCCCTACGGGCGGCGCGGCAACGGCGTCGTCCGCCACCTCGGCGAACGCTACGACAACGTCGTGCTCACCGCCGGCTTCTCCAAGGCCTACTCGTCGCTGCTGGCCTTCATCGCCTGCCCGTCACCGGTCAAGCGGCTGCTCAAGATCACCGCCCCGCCGTATCTG
>JASLIH010000440.1 GCA_030152105.1 Actinomycetes bacterium | reverse complement strand
GCCGCTCGGTCGCTGTCGCGGCATGGCTCGTCGTCGCCCAGTCCGTCGGTATCCTGTTGCAGTCGCCGTTGGCCAGCGTGGAGCACCTTCTCGCGTTGAGCACGGGGGCAAGCCTGACGCTGGCGCTCTCGGCGCGGCCGGCCCGCTCCCGCCAACATGTGGTTGGGGAGCTGGTCGACGCCCGGCGACGCCCGACAGATCACCAATGACCCAGCGGCCCGATGGGTCAGGAGCCCTCCACCCGGCAGTGGCGGCCATCATGAACCGATTGGGGTGGCCTGTGGTCCAGCTATCGGGCAGGGCGGCCTCTACGGTTGAATCAGGCCATCGCGCAGGCCAGCGGCACCAAGGCAAACCAACTGCTGTCTTGGCGTTAGCGGATGCGGGTCAGTTCCAGGTAGGCGCGTGGATTGGAATCGGTTAGATCGATGCTGTCCAGCACGCCGCCGCGGGGTTGGCATCGGAAGCCCACGCTCGCCCCCGATGCAAGGTCGACCTCCACCTCCGGGCAGCGCAGCCACCAGTCCAGCCGCACATACAGGCGGTGGCGGCCGGGATCGACCGCGACCGTGCAGGTCCTGCCTTGCCGGAGCTTGGCGACCGGCCGTCCGTCAACGACCACCCGATAGGCGCGTAGCCCGTCGCGCCCCCACCCGGGCCGCGACAGCCTGATCGTGGCCTTGGGCGAAGCCGCACCCCCCAGGCCGTGCCGCCCAAGGGTGCCGTCTAGTGCTCGCATGGCTGATTCCTGTGGCTGGTGTCCCCGGGGAATGTTGCCAAGCCGACGGTGAAGCCACGATGAGAGCTGTTGCGCCCATCGCAGATTTCACCGCAGTCTCATCTGTTGACCGCCAACAACCCCGCCTTCCAGGACTTCTATGAGCTGCCAGGCAGTCGGGCGGCGTGGCATCCGCCCGCGGATTGCTCGGCGTGGGTTCGACTCCTCAATACGCTTGGCCGTCACGCTGGAAGGTTGAGCGGTCGCTGTCGTGGCTGAGCTGCTTCAGGCGGCTTAGGGTGCGGTGGGACAGGGATACGGGACGGTGGTTCGCGTTGGTGCTGCTGGCCTGTTCGGTCCTCTGCTTCAACCGGCTCTAATCAGCCAAGGGAGCGCTACGACCTCTCAGGGTGGCCGCTCTGGGTCCCCGGGACCGGTCACGGAAGCGGTCGGTGCGGCCGCAGCCATAGCGACATGCTGGTCGGCTGGACCGTCTGCTCCACTACGGTCTGCAGCTCGCCGGTCAGTGCGTCCAGGTCGACCTGCTGGCGCAGTCGCGCGCTGAACCTTTGGATGGTGCGGGCGGCGTCGTAGCGGCGCCGGTCAAAGCGCCGGTCGACCAGCGCCTGGATGCGGCGACGCAGCGGCTGGAACATCGCCGCCACGGCCAGGGTGGCGGCGGCCACGACCAGGCTGGATCCCTGGGGCAGCAGCCGTCCGAGCCCGAGGACCACCCCGGCATAGCCGAGGCCGAGCAGCAGCGTCAGCACCGCGTAGGCCAGGGTGCGGCTGATGATCCGGTCCAGGTCGTACAACCGATACCGCAGGATGGCCGCGCCGACCGCCACTGGCAGGACCACCAAGCACAGGCTCCCGGCCAACCCGGCCAGGGCGAAGGCGCCCTGGGCCAAGGCAACGACGACGACCACGATCAGCAGCGCCAGGACGACGGTGGCGAACGCCACCCAACGCAGCTGCTGGCGTTCGATACCTCGGGCGTGGCGAAAGCGCACCACCAGCGAGGCGACGGCGGCGACCAGGGCGAGGTTGGTGACGGCCATGGCGGTCTGGAAGGCGGCCAGCAGGACGCCGTGGAACGCGTGCAGGTCCTGGGGGCTGTCGACCGGCTGGACGAGTCGGCCAGCGGGCCTGGCCGCCAGCGGCACGACCACCACCAAGGCGACCAGCGTGGCCACCGTGACCCTGGGCCACCAGCGCCAGCGAGGCGACGGCAGGGTCCCAGTCGGGGTGAGCAGCAGCACCAGGCCAAGCCAGATGTTCACCATGACCAGGGTGGTGGGCAGGTAGGCGGCGACCAGGCTGGCGGCCGGCGCGGCGCCGGGACGGACGGCCCCGTAGTTGGTGTAGCCGTAGGCCAGCCCGCTGGCCCCCACTGTCAGGCCAAGGACCAGCAGCAGCCAACCGACCGGGTGGCGGGGCCGGCGGCCGGCCAGCATCGCTCCGACCGTGACCGCGCTCACCCACCCGAGCACCGGGGGGATGGCCTTGAGGCCCAGGACGACCAGCTCGGACCGGCCGGTCTGGCGCAGCAGCTGATCCAGCCAGGCGACAACGGCCAGGCCAGCGATGGCCAGGGCCCACAGCGCCCCACGCCAGCCCGCCCGGCCACCAGCGCGGCCGGGCCGCTCGTGCGGCGGGGGTCAGCGCCATGGTCGTTGCCGCACCCAGCGCACCACCGCCACCCTCCACTCCAGTGCCGCCAATCACCAGCCAGTGTGGCGGGTCTCCATCCCGCAGCGTTACGAACCCAAGCGACCTGGTGCAGCCGACCCCGGTCGAGCACCCGGCCGGCTGCCGGGAGCCCGGGGCGAATCCGATGCGGCCGGAGCGCTGGCGGTAACGCTGCCGGGGCGGTCGCGGCCCATCCTCGCTTGTGAACACAGTCACAAAGGAGGCCACGATGACCACCATCGCCGCCAGCCCGCCGACCAGCGCCCCGGCCTTCGGGGACCGCGACGCCGCCAACCACCCCGACCCCGACCGCCGCCCCGAGCCCAAGCGATCCTGGATCTGGACACTGGTGGCGTCGCTCGCCTACGCCGGCGCGGCCTTCGACCCGGCCGCCGCGCTGGCCGCTCAGCGCCTGGCCCGCATCCGCGACCAGGAGCTGGGGCACGGCCGCCGATGGTCCGTCTCGGTCTGACGTGGACTGTCGCGTGCCCGTCCTGGCGACTAGGCTGAGGGTATGCGTCACACGCGGCTGTACCGACGGGGGGTGCTGGAGGCCAAGGACTTCCCGGCCGCCCAGATCTCCGACTACCTCCAGCAGCCCGACACGGTGGTATGGCTGGACCTCTGTGAGCCGGACCAGGAGGATCTGGCGGTCGTCTCGGAGGAGTTCGGGCTCCACCCGCTGGCGGTCGAGGACGCCACCCAGCAGCATGAGCGGCCCAAGCTGGACCGCTACCAGGACCACGCGTTCTTGACCGCCTATGCCGTCAGCCTGGACCCGGCCACCGGCCGACTCCAGAAAAGCGAGCTTGCCGCGTTCATCACCCCCCGGGCGCTGATCACCGTCCGCAAGGACCCTCGGTTCGACATCGATGGGGTGGTGGAACGCTGGGACAGCTCGGCCGACCTGGCTGTCCACGGTGTCGGGTTCCTGTTGTGGGGGCTGCTCGACTTTGTCGTCGACGGGCACTTTGCCACCGTGCAGCAGCTGGATGAGGCCTTGGAGGGCTTGGAGGACCTGCTGTTCGATGAGCGGCCGCATGGGGCTGAGGTGCAGCGTCGCTCCTTTGAGCTGCGCAAGTCGCTGGTGGTGCTGCGCCGGCTGGTGCTGCCGATGCGCGAGGTCGTCAACAGCTTGTTGCGCCGTGATCTGGGGCTGGTTGATGAGGCCATGGGCCCGTACTTCCAGGACGTCTATGACCATGTGCTGCGGGCCACGGAGTGGACCGAGTCGCTGCGGGACCTGGTCTCCACCATCTTGGAGACCAACCTCTCGATCCAGGGCAACCGCCTGAACACGATCACGAAGAAGGTGACCAGCTGGGCGGCCATCGTCGCGGTGCCGACCGCGGTGACCGGCTTCTACGGCATGAACGTGCCCTACCCCGGGTTCGCCCGGCACTCCGGGTTCGTCGTCTCGGTCGTGCTGCTGGTGGTGCTGTCCGGCGGCCTGTACCTGCTCTTCAAACGTCTCGACTGGCTCTGACCCACCAAGCGGCGACCTGCCGGAAGCGCCTGCGGGACCCCGGCCCGGCGCGCTTGGCTCGGCTACAGGGGGCAGTGACGTGGGGCGGGCGCATCCACGGTGACCGGCGCGCCCACCGGCAGCAGGAACGTGACCACCGTCTCGGTCACGCCGCCGGTCTCGTTGCGGGTGAGGTTGACGTCGTCGGGGCCGAGCTCCAGGAACGTCTGCCTGGCGTCGAAGGCACGCGTGCGGCAGCCCTTGGCGCGGTGCAGGGTGAGCCGGCCGGTCTTGACGGTGACGAGCGCCGGGCCCGGGTGGACGTGCCAGCCGGTGCTCCCGCCGGGCTGGAAGGTGACGTGCACGGTGGCGACGTCGGTCGGCCCACGGGTGGCCAGCTTGATGCCGGCGACGCGGACGTGGCCGGCCTGGGCGATGGTGCCGCGGGCCAGCACCTCGGCGGCGACGCCCGAGGGTGGGGTGGCCGCGGCCTGCTCGCGCGGCAGGGCGACCAGGGCGGCGACCAGCGCCGCGGTGAGGATGGCGACCGCGGCGGCGAGGCGCAACGGCCGGTGGGTCAGCTGCTGCAAGGCTCCTCCTTGAGGTGGGCAAGGACATCTCCGGAGGAATACTGCGAATGCTGGTACCGGTCAGATAGACCAAGAAGTGAACTTCGCGGGCTGCGAGACGCCGGCCTCCCCGGGAGGACCGCCCCTAGGCTCGCGGGCCGGCGAACGGGCTCAGGCCGATCCACCCGCCGCAGCGCGGCGCAGGTCGCTACGTCCGGCCACGCTCACCGACCCGTCGCCGAACGCATTGGCGATGCTCACCTGGCCCAGGAACACCTGAGTGAACGTGCGCACGTCGGTGGTCACGTACAGGTCGGGGTCGAAGCCGGGGTCGGCCAGGCACAGGTCGACCTCTGGCCGCCTCCACCACCGGACTGAAGGACAGGCCGGCCGGGCTGAGGTGGTACTCGAAGCCCCGCCCGGCTCGGGCGGGCCGCCGTTCGACCAGCCCGGCTCGCTGGAGGGATCCCAGCCGCTGTGTCAGGAGGGCCCGCGGGATGCCGGGCAGCCCTCGCTGCAGCTCGCTGAACCGATGGCTCCCGGCCAGCAGCTCGCGCAGGATCAGCGGTGTCCAGCGCTCGGCGAACACCTCGGCGCCCAGCGCGACCGGGCAGAACTGGCCATAGCCCCGCATGCCAGGAGCCTGGGCCGCTCCCCTTGGCCGGTCAAGTTCATTTCTTGAACCGTCATCGACAGAGGGGCACAGCAGGGCGACGTTCGAACGGGGGCCACTATGCTCTGGGCGGGGTGGCGCCCGTTCGCAGGGCTGGAGCGGCTGGTGGGCGGGTCGATGCGCCGGTCATGGCCGGCAGACAACGGGATTGGGGAACGCGGTGGCGTGGATCGAGCGGCTGTTGCGGGCGCTGGACCGGTTCCAGCAGCGTCACACGGTGCTCGGGTTCCCGTTCGGGGTGGCCAAGAAGTTCGGCGACGACCAGGCCGGCAGGCACGCCGCGCTGCTCGCCTACTACGGCTTTGTG
>JASLIH010000357.1 GCA_030152105.1 Actinomycetes bacterium | reverse complement strand
GAGGTGTCCAGGCTGCTCGAGCAGGACGAGCGGGCGGCCAGGACGGGCGAGGCCGCCGGCGACCTCGACGCCCTGTACCTGGCCGCGATCTTCCACGACATCGGCAAGGGGTCGGGCGAGGACCACAGCGTGGCCGGGGAGCTGCTGACCCGCCGGGCCCTGGCCCGGATGGGCCTGGACGCCGACCAGGCCGAGGAGGTGGCGGTGCTGGTGCGCCACCACCTGCTCCTGGTCGAGACGGCGACCCGGCGCGACCTGGACGACCCCAGCGTGGTCGAGGGCGTGGCCTCGGCGCTCGGGTCGCCGCGCCGGGTGCGCCTGCTGCACCTGCTGACGGTGGCCGACGGGCTGGCCACCGGCCCGGCCGCCTGGAACGACTGGAAGGGGACGCTGGTCGCCGACCTGGCCGCCCGGGTCCTGCACGTGCTGGAGCGGGGAGCGCCGCCCTCGCCAGGCGACCCGGCGGCGCTGGCCGCCAGCATCGAGTCGGCCCGCCCGGCCCTGGCCGGCCAGGCCGCCCGCCTGCTGGCCACCCTGCCCGACTCCTACGTGTCGGCCCTGGCCGCGGTGGACACCGCCGAGCTCGCCGAGGAGCTGGAGCTGCTCGCCGACCCGCCGGGGCCGGGCGTGGTCCGCTACCGGGTCGACCCCTCGGGGGACGGGCACGGCCTGGTCACCGTCTGCGCCGCCGACCGGCCGGGGACGCTGGCCCGGACCACCGGGGTCCTGGCCCTGCACCGGGTCTCGGTGCTCCGGGCCCATGTCTGGTCGACCAGCGCCGGCCTGGCCCTCCAGCGCTTCGCCGTCCAGGCCCCGGCCACCCTGCGCTGGCAGCGCCTGGGGGCCGACCTGGACGCGGCCTGGTCGGGCCGGCTGGCCGTCGATGCCCGCCTGGAGCGCAAGGCCCGTGACTACCGCCCGGCCGCCCCGGTCGAGCCCGACGTGCGCGTGCTGCCCGACGAGTCGGCCCACTCGACCGTTGTCGAGGTCCGGGCCGGCGACGCCCTCGGCCTGCTCCACGCCATCGCCGCCGCGCTCGGCGACCTCGACCTGGACGTCCGCGTGGCCAAGATCGACACCCTGGGCGACCGGGTCGTCGACACCTTCTACGTCCGCTCCCCCTGGGGGGCCAAGCTGAGCGACGAGCAGGCCGACGAGCTGACCCTGGCCATCCGCCACCGCGCCACCCGCCTCCTCGGCGGCTGACCGGCTGCTAGGCTCCGGACCGCAGGCGGTGCCGGAGCACAAGGAGCGCGAGCGATGACCGAGCAGGTTCCCCCACCCGCGGGGCAGCGACCGTTGCCGCCCGACCAGGAGCGGCTGTGGGCGATGCTGGCCCACCTGCTGTCGTTCGTGGCCGCCTACCTGTTCCTCGGGTTCGTGGCCCCGCTGATCGTGCTGCTGGTGTTCGGCCCCCGCTCAGCCTACGTGCGGGCCCACGCCGTCGAGTCGCTCAACTTCAACCTGACCTGGCTGCTGTACGCGATCATCGGCGTGATCCTGGCCTTTCTCCTCATCGGCATCCCGATCCTCATCGCCCTCGGCATCGCCTACCTGGTGCTGATCATCATCGCCTCGGTCCGGGCCAACAACGGCGAGTTCTTCCGCTACCCGCTGACCATCCGGTTCGTCAGCTAGGCCATCGGGCAGGCGCACGGGGTGGCGCCACAGCGGGGGCAGTCGCCGGCGTACCGGCCGACCGCCTTGGCCAGGTCGACCCCGACCAGGTTGGCCACGCTGGCCAGCCAGGCCAGGGCGTCCCCGAGCTCGTGCTCCAGCTCGGCCTGGTCGCCGCCCCGGAGCGCCTTGGCCACCTCGCCGACCTCCTCGACCCACCACCGGAAGGTCCCGTCCACCCCTCGCTGCCGGTCCCGGGCCCCGTACAGCGCCTCGATCCGGCTCTGCAGCTCGGCCAGCTCCACATTCCCTCCTGCTGTCTGTCGCGGCGGGCTCCTATGCTCGCCCCCATGGTGCCGCTCAAGGACGAGATGCTGAGCCGCCTGGCCGCCCAGGCCAACGTGGCCCAGTTCGTCAGCTTCGGCCCCGGCGGCGACCTGCCGCAACGGCACTCGTGCCTGCGCGGCCATGCGCCCGGTCACCGGTTCGCCAGCGCCGGCGACGCCGTCGGCGCCCTGCTGTCGCTGGCCTCCGGCGGGTCGGTCAACGTCAGGAGCTTCCGGGCCGGCGCGCCCAAGGGGGGACCGTTCAGCTACGGCCTGACCCGCCGCGACGACGTCCTGGCCGTCCTGCGGGCCCGGGCCGGCGACGGCCTGCACACCATCGCCAACGAGACCGTCGACGTCCACGACGGCGGCGTCTCCGGGGTCGCGCTGGGCGGGGTGGTCGAGTTCGCCCCCGGCGACACCCCCCGGTCGGTCGAGTCGCCGGGGACGACCGCCCTCGCCCACGACCACGCCATGGCCCTGCTCCGCACCGTCTACGGCTTCACCCCCGGCCTCGACGGCCGCCCCGGCGAGCGGGTCGAGTTCAGCATCCATCCCCTGGCCGCCGGCGTCCGCCAGGCCCACACCATCCTCTGGGAGCGCGAGCGGGTCGACCCTGTCACCCTGGCCCCCCGGCTCACCTGGCCCAACCGGTTCAGCCGCCTGCTCGGCGACAAGGCCTTCGGCCTCCTGGTCGCCGACCTGCTCGGTCTCCCGGTCCCCGCCACCACCGTCGTCGGCCGCCGGGTCGCCCCCTTCTCCTTCGGCCGGCCCACCGGCAGCGGCGAGCGGTGGCTCCGCACCTGCCCGGCCGAGCCGGTCCCTGGCCGGTTCCCGACCCAGCGCGGCTGGCGCGACCCGTTCGCCCTGCTGGCCGCCGAGGACCCATCGGGCGCGGACGTGGTCGCCGTGCTCGCCCAGGAGGGCGTCGGTGCCCGGTGGTCGGGCGCCGCGCTCCCCGACGCCGGTGGCGGCCTGCTGGTCGAGGGCGTCCCCGGGTTCGGCGAGGACTTCATGCTCGCCCGGGCGGCCCCAGGGCCGCTCCCC